>NZ_JBNNWE010000013.1:0-84503 GCF_050280905.1 Pseudomonas sp. NPDC086278 | reverse complement strand
AAATCGAAGGCCCGTTGCAAGGTGGCGGAGTCACGATCCCGGGAATACACGAGGTAGCTCACGGGGCCGCCCTCCATCCCTTTAGTGTGGAAGATCCTGCCGATATGTTTGCGCCTTTGTTAAAGAAACTTTTTGGAAGCAAGAACGAGCGTGAAGTCAAACGCATGCTCAAGACGGTGCAATTCGTCAATGCCTTCGAAGAGCAAATGGTGGCCCTTTCGGACGATCAATTGCGTGCCAAGACAGACGAGTTCAAGGCCCGCATCGCCAAAGGGGAAACCCTCGACAAGCTGCTGCCAGAAGCCTTTGCGGTTGCCCGTGAAGCCGGCAAGCGCGTCATGGGTATGCGTCACTTCGATGTCCAGCTGATCGGCGGCATGACCTTGCATGAAGGCATGATCGCGGAAATGCGTACCGGTGAAGGCAAGACCCTGGTGGCAACACTGGGCGTTTACCTGAACGCGCTGTCCGGCAAAGGCGTGCACGTTGTCACTGTGAACGACTACCTGGCCCGTCGCGACGCCAACTGGATGCGTCCGCTCTATGAGTTCCTCGGCCTGACGGTCGGTGTGGTCACGCCGTTCCAGCCACCGGAAGAGAAACGTCTGGCTTACGCCGCCGACATTACCTACGGCACCAACAACGAATTCGGTTTCGACTACCTGCGCGACAACATGGCGTTCAGCATGGAAGAAAAATTCCAGCGCGAACTCAATTTTGCCGTGATCGACGAAGTCGACTCCATCCTCATCGACGAAGCCCGTACCCCGCTGATCATTTCCGGTCAGGCCGAGGACAGTTCCAAGCTGTACATCGAGGTCAATAAACTGATCCCGCAGCTGGAATTGCACGTCGAAGAAGTCGAAGGTGAAGTCACCAAGGCTGGCCACTACACCGTGGACGAGAAGACCCGTCAGGTCGAACTCAACGAAGCCGGTCACCAGTACGTCGAAGAAACACTCACTGGCATTGGCCTGCTGGCCGAGGGCGAAAGCCTGTATTCGGCGCATAACCTGGGCCTGCTGACTCACGTCTATGCCGGTCTGCGTGCGCACAAGCTGTTCCATCGCAACATCGAATACATCGTGCAGGACGGCCAGGTCGTTCTGGTCGACGAACACACCGGCCGTACCATGCCGGGTCGCCGCCTGTCCGAGGGCCTGCACCAGGCCATCGAAGCCAAGGAAAACCTGAACATTCAGGCCGAAAGCCAGACGTTGGCTTCGACCACGTTCCAGAACTACTTCCGTCTATACAACAAACTGTCCGGCATGACCGGTACGGCAGACACCGAAGCGTTCGAATTCCACCAGATCTACGGTCTGTCGGTGATGGTTATCCCGCCGAACAAACCGCTGGCGCGTAAAGACTACAACGACCTGGTGTTCCTCACCGCAGACGAGAAATACGCTGCCATCGTCGCCGACATCAAGGAATGCATGACTCACGGCCGTCCGGTGCTGGTGGGTACTGCGACCATTGAAACGTCGGAGCACATGTCCAGCCTGCTCGTGAAAGAAGGCATCGAACACAAGGTTCTGAACGCCAAGTTCCACGAAAAAGAAGCTGAAATCATTGCCCAGGCCGGTCGTCCGGGTGCACTGACCATCGCCACCAACATGGCCGGTCGTGGTACCGACATCCTGTTGGGCGGCAACTGGGAAGTGGAAGTCGCTTCGCTGGAAGACCCGACCCCTGAGCAGATTGCCCAGATCAAGGCCGACTGGCAGAAACGTCACCAGCAAGTACTGGCGTCCGGCGGCCTGCAAGTGATCGCTTCCGAGCGCCACGAATCGCGCCGTATCGACAATCAGCTGCGCGGTCGTGCCGGTCGTCAGGGTGACGCCGGTTCCAGCCGCTTCTACCTGTCGCTGGAAGACAGCCTGATGCGCATCTTCGCCTCTGATCGGGTGAAGAACTTCATGAAAGCCTTGGGCATGCAGTCCGGTGAAGCGATCGAGCACCGCATGGTGACCAACGCCATCGAGAAGGCTCAGCGCAAGGTTGAAGGCCGCAACTTCGACATCCGCAAGCAACTGCTTGAGTTCGACGACGTCAACAACGAGCAGCGTAAAGTGATTTATCACATGCGTAACACGCTGCTGGCCGCTGACAACATTGGCGAAACCATCGCTGATTTCCGTCAGGACGTACTCAACGCCACCGTCAGTGCGCACATTCCACCGCAATCGCTGCCAGAGCAGTGGGACGTGGCCGGTCTGGAAGCGTCGTTGCAGAGCGACTTCGGGGTGGCATTGCCGATCCAGCAATGGCTCGACGAAGACGATCATCTGTACGAAGAAACCCTGCGCGAGAAGCTGATGCATGAGCTGATGGCGGCGTACAACGAGAAAGAAGACCAGGCTGGCGCCGAAGCGCTGCGCTCCTTCGAGAAGCAAATCGTTCTGCGCGTTCTGGACGACCTGTGGAAAGACCACCTGTCGACCATGGACCACTTGCGTCATGGCATCCACTTGCGTGGCTATGCCCAGAAGAACCCGAAGCAAGAGTACAAGCGCGAGTCGTTCACGCTGTTCTCCGAGCTGCTGGATTCGATCAAGCGCGACTCGATCCGCGTGCTGTCGCACGTTCAGGTTCGCCGCGAAGATCCAGAGGCAGAAGAGCAACGCCTGCGTCAGGAAGCCGAAGCCCTGGCCGCCCGCATGCAATTCCAGCATGACGAAGCGCCGGGTCTTGAGCAGCCAGAGTTGCTGGGTGAAGAGGTTGATGTTGCCCTTGCCACCGCGCCGGTCCGCGCCGAACAGAAGCAGGGTCGTAACGAACTGTGCTACTGCGGTTCGGGCAAGAAATTCAAGCATTGCCACGGGCAGATCCAGTAAAGCCCGTTTCAACCGCTGAAATACCCGCGCCGCGACCGGCATCAGCCGTCGCGGCGTTTTGCCATTTACACCACCGTCCTTTCTGAAAGCGGTGCAGATATCATTTTTTAAGGAGCGCATTCATGGCTGTTGGTCTTGGTCCTTTGCCAACGTTGCACCCGGTTGCCGGTTTTGAACTCGGTATCGCCTCGGCCGGCATCAAGCGCCCGGGGCGCAAGGATGTTGTGGTCATGCGCTGTGCTGAAGGTTCCACCGTGGCGGGCGTATTCACCCTGAACGCTTTTTGCGCAGCACCGGTGATCCTGGCCAAGCAACGTGTGCAAGGCCCGGTGCGTTACCTGCTGACCAACACTGGCAATGCCAACGCCGGCACCGGCGAACCTGGCCTGGCCGCCGCCGAGCGTACCTGCGCCAAACTGGCGGAACTGACCGGCGTCGATGCCAGCCGGGTGCTGCCGTACTCCACGGGTGTGATTGGCGAGCCGCTGCCGGTCGAGAAAATCGAAGGCGCGCTGCAAGCCGCGCTGGATGATCTGTCGGTCAACAACTGGGAAGCTGCCGCCACCGGCATCATGACCACCGATACTTTGCCGAAGGGCGCCAGCCGTCAATTCCAGCATGACGGCGTGACCATTACCGTCACCGGCATCAGCAAAGGCGCGGGCATGATCCGTCCGAACATGGCGACCATGCTCGGCTACATCGCCACCGACGCCAAAGTCTCCCGCGACGTGCTGCAAAACCTGCTGCTGGATGGCGCGAACAAGTCGTTCAACCGCATCACCATCGACGGCGACACATCGACCAACGATTGCTGCATGCTGATCGCCACCGGTCAGGCGGCGCTGCCGGAAATTACCTCTTCCAACGGTGAATTGTTCGGCAAGCTGAAGCAGGCGGTGTTCGAGGTGTGCATGGACGTGGCCCAGGCCATCGTTCGCGACGGCGAAGGCGCGACCAAGTTTGTCACCGTTGCAGTCAACGGCGGCGGCAATCACCAGGAATGCCTGGACGTTGCTTATACCGTGGCTCACTCGCCGCTGATCAAGACCGCACTGTTTGCCTCCGACCCGAACTGGGGCCGCATCCTCGCTGCTGTTGGCCGTGCGGGCGTGCCAAACCTGGACGTGAGCAAGATCGACGTGTTCTTGGGCGACGTGTGCATCGCCAGCCGTGGCGCTCGCGCATCGACCTACACCGAAGCCCAGGGCTCGGCGGTGATGCAACAGGAAGAAATCACCATCCGGATCGAGCTGGGTCGCGGCGATTGCAGCGAAACCATCTGGACCACTGACCTGTCCCACGAGTACGTGAAGATCAACGCCGAGTACCGTACGTAAGACCGAGTCGCTCCATTCGCGAGCAAGCCCGCTCCCACAAGGAAATGCATTCCAATGTGGGCGCGGGCTTGCTCGCGAAGGGGGCCGACCAGACGCTAGAGATTCTGGCCTGAATTCCTCATCAAAAGGTCCCCGAACATGAGCCTGCACCTGATCATCGGCGACAAACTGCTCTCCTCCTGGTCCCTGCGTGGGGCCTTGGCGCTCGACCTGACCGGCGCGCCCTACACGGAAGAATTGATCAAGCTCAACCAGCCCGATACCCGCGAACGCCTGCTCAAGCATTCGCCGACCGGCAAAGTCCCGTTGCTGAAAACCGGGCACGGCACCATCGCCGACTCGCTGGCGATTGCCGAGTACCTGGCCGAACAGTTCCCTGATGCCGGCCTCTGGCCCAAAGACATCGCCGCCCGCGCCCAGGCGCGTTCGGCTTGCGCGCAGATGCACGCCGGGTTTTTCGCCCTGCGCGGCAACATGCCGTTTGACCTGAGCCGCGATGCGCCGCTGTCGCCGACGCCACCTGAGGTCCAGGGCGAAATCGAACGCATGCTGGCGCTCTGGGCCGAATGCCGTGCGGTTGCCACTGAAACCGGTCCGTTCCTGTTTGGTGGCGCGACCCTGGCCGATGCTTTCTTCGCCCCGATTGCCGTACGCCTGCGCACCTATCAGGTGAAGCTGCCGGCTGCGGACGAAGCCTACGTCGAAACCATCTACCAATGGCCAGCCTTCAAGGCGTGGCAGAAGGCGGGTCTGGAGGAGGTCGGGCAATGAAACGAATCCACGTCGCCGCCGCTGTCATCCGCGATGGCAATGGCAAAATCCTTATCGCCCGCCGTGCCGATACACAACATCAGGGTGGCTTGTGGGAATTCCCGGGCGGCAAGGTCGAGGCCGACGAGTCGGTCGAAATCGCCCTGGCCCGTGAATTACACGAAGAGTTGGGCATTGTGGTCGGCGCGGCCCGCCCGCTGATCAAGGTTCAACACGACTACCCGGACAAACAGGTGTTGCTCGACGTCTGGGAAGTCTCGGCGTTCACCGGCGACCCGCACGGCGCCGAAGGCCAGCCGCTGGAGTGGGTGGCGCCGCGCGACCTGTTGAACTACGAGTTCCCGGCGGCCAATCAGCCCATCGTCGCCGCCGCCCGTTTGCCCGCCGAATACCTGATTACCCCCGAAGACCTGGAAACCCCGGCGCTGCTACGCGGTATCCAGAAGGCCATTGCTGGCGGAATCAAGCTGATCCAGCTACGGGCCCCCAACGGCTACGATCCGAAATATCGCGATCTGGCGGTGGATGCCGCGGGGCTGTGTGCCGGCAAGGCGCAGTTGATGATCAAGGGGCCATTCGAGTGGCTCGGTGATTTTCCATCGGCCGGTTGGCACATCACCTCGGCGCAGTTGCGCAAATACGCGGCGAAAGGGCGCCCGTTGCCGGCATCGCGCTGGTTGGCAGCGTCCTGCCATAACGCTGAAGAACTGGCGTTGGCCGAGCAGATGGGCGTGGATTTTGTAACGCTGTCACCGGTGCAGCCGACCCAGACTCATCCAGACGCGCAGCCATTGGGTTGGGAGCACGCGGCGACGTTGATCGAAGGTTTCAGCAAGCCAGTGTTCCTGCTGGGTGGCGTTGGTCCAGCGGAGCGGCAGAAAGCCTGGGAAACCGGGGCGCAGGGTGTGGCGGGGATTCGGGCGTTTTGGCCTGAGGCTTGATGCTGCGGTAATGCGGTGGGCCCTTTCGCGAGCAAGCCCGCTCCCACATTGGATCTGTGGTGTTCACAAAACCAGTGTGGGAGCGGGCTTGCTCGCGAAGGCGTCCTGAAGGACGCCAATCAACCCTGAGGTTTACTCGCCGGCTCCCACAAAATCTCGGCAATCCCCTGCCGCTTGGCAATCAACCGCGCGGCCACAAACAACAAATCCGACAGCCGATTGATGTACGCCAACCCAACCCCGGCCAACGGCTCGAGCGCATTCAGATGCTGACACCGGCGCTCGGCACTGCGCGCTAGGCTGCGGCACACATGGGCTTGGGCAATCAGCGCTGAACCGCCCGGCAGAATGAAATTCTCCAGCGGCCCCAGCTCCTCGTTCCACACGTCAATCGCCGTTTCCAGCCGTTCAATTTCCGCCGCGTTCAATGCCTGATACACCGGCATCGCCAGCTCACCGCCCAAGTCGAACAACCGGTGCTGACAGGGCGCCAACACCTCGATGACTTCGTTCAGGCCCGGGTGTTCGACGCTTTCAGTCGCCAGCCCGGCGAGCAGCACGCCCACTTGGCTGTTCAGCGAATCGACTTCGCCAATGGCTTCGACCCGTGGGTGATCCTTGGGCACGCGGCGGCCGTCCCCCAGCCCGGTTTCGCCTGTGTCGCCGGTGCGGGTGTAAATCTTCGACAGGCGAAAGCCCATGGGTTACCTCGATAGCTGATTGAGTTCTTGGGAGACGAGCGGGGTGCTCGCCAATGGCAGGCGCAAGGTGAAACAGGTGCCTTGGCCGAGGGTCGATTGCACTTCCATCTGACCCTTGTGATTGTTGGTGATGATGAAATACGAAACCGACAGGCCCAGGCCGGTGCCCTGACCGATTTCCTTGGTGGTGAAGAACGGCTCGAAGGTGCGTTTACGCACGTTTTCACTCATGCCGATGCCGTTGTCCTCTACCTGGATTTCCGCCCACGGCGGATTCAGTTTGGTGCGCAGGATGATCCGCCCCGGCTCGCGGTCGTCTTCACGCTGGTGAATGGCCTGGGCGGCGTTTTTCAGCAGGTTGAGCAGCACCTGTTCCAGTTCGTTGGCGGTGCCGGGCACCGGGCCCAGCGCCGGATCGAACTGGCGAATGATCGCCTGGCCCTTGAAGTCGAAGCCGATGGCCAGGTCGAAGTCGTTGCCGGCGATTTCCACGGCTTGATCGATCAGCGCGGGCAGGTCGCAAGGCGCCATCTGCCGCGTGCTGCGGCGACTGAAACTGAGCATGTGCGTGACGATTTTCGCCGCCCGTGCCCCGGCCTGCTGGATGCCATCGAGCAGTTTCGGCACTTCGCGGCTTTGCAGGTATTGGTTGACCGTGTCCAGTTCAATGCCGATGTGTTCAGCCTGTTCGAGGTTCTTCGGCAGATCCGGTGACAAGCGTCGGCGGATGTTCTGCACGTTGTGCAGGATTGCGCCGAGCGGGTTGTTGATCTCGTGCGCCATGCCTGCGGCGAGACCACCGACCGAGAGCATTTTTTCCGACTGCACCATCATTTCTTCCAGGGACAGGCGCTGGGTGATGTCGTCAATCCGGATCACCACCCCCCGACCGGCGCCGCCCATCAATGGATAAAAAGTCAACGCGTAGTGCTTGGGCTCCTCATCCTTGAGCCACGTTACGCGCTCGATCTTGGCCACTGTGTGCTCCTCGACCGTTTGTTTGAGCTGCGGCATAAACGGCTTCAACGGTTCGAACGCGAGGAAGATCGGCTGGTTCAAGGCCTCGTCCAGACGCGTGCCGGACAGGGCGCTGGCCTCCTGATTCCACTGCGTCACGTACAGCTGTTCATCCAGCGCAATCAGCGCCGACGGCATGGAGTCGATGATGCTGTTGAGGTAGTTCTGGAAACCGGTGAGTTTTTTCTCGATCTTGCTGCGCACCTGGACTTCGAGTTCCAGTTTGCGGTTGGTGTGGCGGGTTTCTTCAGCCAGCCCTTGCGCCTGATCGTAAGCCGCCTGGGAATCATCCCGCGCGCGTTTGAGTTGCTGCTCCCGGGCCTCGATGCGCGACAGCATGGTGTTGAAGGCTTCGGCGAGGCTGCCGATTTCGTCGTGGTTGCCGCGTGAGGCGCGCAGGGCGTAGTTCTCTTCCCGGGTCACCTGACGGGACAGTTCCTCCAGCTCATGGATCGGCCGGGTGATCAGGCGTTTGATCTGTCGGGCAATCACCAGCCACAACAACACACTGAAGATCAGGATCCCCAGGCTTGCCGTCAGGGTTCCGGTGTAAAACGCCATCGGTAATTCGCTGCTGGCCACCAGCAGCAGATGGCCGGGCACCGTGCCGGGGCGGGGCAGGGTGATCACTTGATTGCTGCGAAACTCGGTGGCTTGCCAGGCTTCAATACGCTGGTAATGGTCCGGCAGATGCAGTTTGTCGCCATGTTGCAGCTGCGCCAGTCGTTCGCCAGTGCCGTCATACAGCGCTGCCGCACGCAGCGGCGAATAACTGTTGAGTTCGTTGAGCAGGCGATCGGCGGTTTGCGGCGACTTCAAGGCGTCGGCCACCAGGCTTGGGTTGGACACCAGCCGGCCGATGGTTTGCAGCGCCTGAGGCGCCATGCTTTCCTGGGAGATGTAATACGCGGCGCTGATAAACGTCAGATTCGCGACCAGCAGGATGGTGATCAACAGCACCAGCAAGGCGGCCAGCAGTTTCTGGCCGACGGGAAGGTTTTCAAGGCGCTGGCGCAATGGCATCAGAATCATCGCTGCAAAGGAACAAGTGGCCAGCGTAGCCGCTGCTCAGTCGCTGGGCAATCCAAGGCTTTGCAGATGGGTGATCAGCCTTGACTGAAGCTGATTGAGATGCGGCAGGTTCAGTTGATGACGCGCCGCCACTTTGCAGGCGTAGCCCAATAGATAGCCAATCTCGGTGCGGCGCTGATTCGCGACATCCTGATACATCGAGGAATAATTGGCCGCTGTGGCGTGAATCACCCGTTCAACTTCCTGTTGCAGGTTTTCGGCAGCAGCAGGCTGGCCACAGCGTTCGAGTAACTCGGTCAACTCACCGCACAGCGTGGCCACTTCGCAGCTGTGCGCTTGTAACCCGCCATTGCGGCAATGGTGGAGCACGGTCAGCGGATTGATCGCACAATTAAGCGCCAGCTTTCGCCATAGCCGGGTGAGGATGTCGGTGCTCCATTCGTGGGGAATCCCGGCCGCCGTCAGGTCATCCAGCCAGATCGGCGCCACCGGATGGCCGGCGTCGCCGAGCCATGTATAACCGTGGCCGGCGAACACCACGCGCCAGTCGCCATCGCGAAACGCGCCTTCGGTGCTTGATGCACTGATGCAGCGTGCCTGTGCAACCTTTGCCGCGACGGCGTCCTGACTGCCCAGGCCGTTCTGCAACAGGATCAGTTCGGCATCGGCGGTCAGGCGTGGCGCCAGCTGCGCAACAGCGTTTTCAGCGTCGTAGGCTTTACAGGCCACCAGCAGACGGCGGATCGGCTCATTGTTATCGGGCGTTTCGCCGGGAATGGCGTAGGTGCTGGCTTCGCCGTGTTCAACCAGCGTTAGCCCGCCTGCCGCCTGATATGCCTTTAACCGCTGCTCATCGCGCACGATCAGGGTGACCGGCAGGCCAGCCCGCGCCAGACGCGTGGCCCACAAGGTGCCGAGGCTGCCGGCGCCCAACACATGCCAGGTTGTCGACATCAGTTTTTTGCTCGGTTTGGGGCAGGCATGTGTGGCTCGCAGTGTCGGTGGGGAAAGACCCGTTATAATGAGCCCGATTTTAACCGCAAGCCAAGCGCGCTCCATCGCTATCGAGCGCGCCTTTTTATTGGAGAGATTACATGCCGTCGTTCGACGTGGTATCCGAACTGGACAAACACGAAGTCACCAACGCGGTCGAGAACGCCGTCAAGGAACTCGATCGTCGTTATGACCTGAAAGGCAAGGGCACCTTTGAGTTCAAGGAGAAGGAGCTCACCGTCAATCTGACCGCTGAAGCTGATTTCCAGTTGGAAGCGATGATCGAGATCCTCAAGCTGGCCCTGGTCAAGCGCAAGATCGACGTGCAGTGCCTTGAAGTCAAAGATGCCTATGCGTCGGGCAAGCTGATGAAACAGGAAGCCGTGCTCAAGGAAGGCATCGACAAGGAACTGGCGAAGAAAATCGTCGCTCACGTCAAAGACGCGAAGCTCAAGGTCCAGGCCGCCATTCAGGGCGAGCAAGTGCGAATTACCGGCAAGAAGCGCGACGATCTGCAGGAAGCGATCGCGGCCCTGCGCGCCAAGACGTTCGACATGCCGCTGCAGTTCAACAACTTCCGCGACTGATACTTCAGGCCGGTCCAGGTGGGAGCGAGCAGGCTCGCTCCCACCTGAATCGTGCTTAACCCAGGAGAAAAGTAGATGGACTTGAATACTGAAGTGGACAACCTGGTCAAGGCGTCCCAAGCCTGGATTCCAATGATCATGGAATACGGCAGCCGCGTGTTGCTGGCAGTGATCACGCTGGCCATCGGCTGGTGGCTGATCAACAAGGTCACGCAAAAACTCGGCGGCTTGCTGGCGTTGCGTAACGCCGATCTGGCGCTGCAAGGGTTTATCAGCAGCTTGGCGAACATCATTCTCAAGGTGCTGCTGATTGTCAGCGTCGCATCGATGATCGGTGTCGAAACCACCTCGTTCGTTGCGGCCATCGGTGCCGCCGGTCTGGCGATTGGCTTGGCATTGCAGGGTAGCCTGGCGAATTTCGCGGGCGGTGTGCTGATTCTGCTGTTCCGCCCGTTCCGCATTGGTGACTGGATTGAAGCTCAAGGTGTTGCCGGCACGGTCGACAGCATCCAGATTTTCCATACCGTCCTGCGCACTGGTGATAACAAAACCATCATCGTGCCTAATGGCAACTTGTCGAACGGTATCATTACCAATACAAATCGCCAGCCAACCCGCAAAGTTGTATTCGATGTGGGTGTGGACTACGAAGCGGACTTGCAGAAGGCCCGTGAAGTATTGCTGGAACTGGCCAAGGATGAGCGCATCCTGACCGAGCCTGCACCTCAAGCCGTTATTTCCACCCTGGGCGACAGTTCGATTACTGTTTCGCTGCGTGTGTGGGTGAAGACGGCGGATTACTGGGATGTGATGTTCATGTTTAACGAGCAATCCCGTGATCGGTTGAAAACGGCGGGCATTGATATTCCATTTCCACAGCGCGTTATTCGTGTGGTTCAGGAAGCGTCGGTGAATTGAAGTGAGCGTATAGATGCCTGACTTGGCGGTCAGGCTATATGGCTATATTTAATAGCAAGCTAATCAATAAACGTGTATGCGCAGTCAATAAAAAAGGCCCATCCGAAGATGGGCCTTTTTTGATTACCGCGTACTAACTTTCGGCAATTACAAAACCGACAGCGGGTAGTCGACGATCAGACGGAACTCGTTGATATCGCCTTCAGCTTGGTCAGTATTGGCGCGGTGCCATGCTTGACGGATTCGGAAGGAGAGGTCTTTAGCTGGACCAGTCTGAACAACATATTTGGCTTCAAGGTTGGTTTCGTGGTGCTTGCCATCATCACCGTAACCATAATTGGAGTAAGGGGTGCCAGCGGCGATGTTACTGCCGTCGATGTCCCAACCTTTCACGTAACGGGTCATGAAGCTCAGACCAGGAACGCCGTACTCGGCCATTTTCAGGTCATAACGAACCTGAGCAGATTTTTCGCCAGGACCGTTGAAGTCAGAGTACTGGATGGAGTTGGCGAGGAAGATCGAGTCGCCACCACGGTTGTTCTTGCCCACGCCGATGTAGTCGAACGGGGTATCACCATTAACCTTCTGGAAGGCGAAAGTAACGGTGTGCGCTTTCAGGAACGAGAAAGCGGCTGCGAGCGAGAAGGCAGTGTTGTCGATTTTGCCTGCTTTAGCACTACCGGTGTCATCAGTACGGTAGATGTTACCGTCCAGGTTAACCGACTGATCGCCACCCATCGGGATGGTGTAGTTCAGGTTGGCGTAGTACTGGTTCCAGATGTCTTCCAGCTTGGCGCCGTACAGCGATGCGCTCAGGTTGTCAGTGATACCGTATTTACCACCGGCATAATCGATGGAGTCGGCCTTAACTTGAGCGTAAGTGGCCCACAGATCGCCATCACGGGCATTTCGATCCTGGCTGGTCGACGAGTAGAAGTGGCCGGCTTCGAGGTCAAGATTCTTGACTTCGCTGCTTTGCAGTTGGAAACCGCTGGCAGTTTGCGGAAGGATACGGGAACCGCCAACAGCGAACACTGGAGCAGTGCTTGGCTGCATGTCGCCGACTTTCAACTCGGTCTTGGAGACGCGGAACTTAATCGCTGCGCCTGCTTTACCTTGGCTGTCGTCTACGTGGCCATCACCGTTGACAGGCATGTTACCAGTGCCGCCAGTACCATCGCCGCCGTCCAGTTTGATGGCCAGGTAGCCGAATGCATCAACGCCAACACCAACAGTACCCTGGGTGTAACCGGAGCTGAAGTTGCCCCAAATGCCCTGGGTCCAGTCTTTCTGGTCGTTGCCGCCGTTTTTGTTGTCACGGTTGAAGTAATAGTTGCGAACCAGCAAGTTCAGCGAGCTGTCTTCAACAAAACCTTTAGCTTCAGCCTGGTCACTTACGAAAGGTGCGGCGTTAGCCATTTGGGTACTGGCTGCTGCTGCAACTGCCAGTGCGATCATGCTCCACTTCATCACGCGCATCGTGATTTGCTCCTTTGGTTTTAGAAGAGTACTGCCGTCCCACCTGTTTTATTATCTGGGCGGCTCTTTCTTTTTGTGTCGGCGCAAACTTATATCACGCCGACCATGTTGGCGATACTTGCGTATCTAACCTTTCAGCTTCTTTACGACCGTGTCGCAGATAGCTTGGTAGATGTCGCAAATTTATTGCCTCGACGCAAGCAGATTGGCAACTTTAGCGTTGTTTTCCAAGGCTTGAGCGTCGGTAAAAAGAGTCCCTGGCGAAACGTTTGAATCTCCATTGGGCAACCCTGCCACTGTTTTTATTTGCCTTGGGGCTCCACTTCCAGTGAGGCTTCCAAAGCGATGTGGGTGTGAATGCAACAAGCGTGCACAAATCGTGATCTTGTTGCAGTTTTTTTCTGAATGCCTGCCTGACGCTGTAAAGGCCTCATAAAACCGGGGGTTTCAAGCGCGTTTTGTCTGGGCTTGACGCCATCGTTTGCATCATGCAGCAGCTTCGTTGCGACAGCGTGACAACAAAAAATGTTACCGGTTCACCCCGCCAGTGAGTAAATGGCGGATGCCTGACGGACTGAGCGTAGACCCAGTGTGTGGTTTTGGTGCAAAAAATTTTATTCGCTGTACTGAATTCACACAGCGCGGGGGGCAATCTCATGCGAACACTTCATTGTTTATCAGTCATTTCGGTGCTTTTGGTGGTGGCTTCGGTGCTGTATTGGTGCGGCGCTGCCAAAAATGTCCCATGGCAGGGCGCCTGTCCGGCCGATGGTTGATTTTCGCGTGCGCCTTTGTGATGGCTTCATCGTGAAGCAAGCGCCGTTCACGGGTATGCTGCTGACCTGTCGCTTGGTCTGCGGCCTTGATCTGAGGCGCATCAAGCTGAAATACATGAATAGGCGGGAGTGCGCGCGGTGTTCGCTTTAGATTCACGACTTCAACAAGACACTTTGCCGATAGGTGACTTCCCACTCTGTCGGTTACTGCTGTCCAACGACTCGAACTATCCCTGGTTTATCCTGGTGCCACGCCGCGAGGCTATCAGCGAGTTGTTTCAGCTGGATGTCGCCGATCAGCAGCAACTGTGGCTGGAAACAACCGCGTTGGCGCAAATCCTCAAGGACGCATTCGATGCCGACAAGATGAATGTCGCGACCCTGGGTAATGTCGTCAGCCAGATGCACATGCATGTGATTGTGCGCAAACGTGAGGATGCCGCCTGGCCAGCGCCGGTGTGGGGTAAACACCCGGCCAAGCCTTACAGCGCAGAACAAGTCGCCACCCTTCGTGATCGGCTGCGTCTTGTATTGACTGAAGATTTCACGTTTGTGGAGGGTTGAAGCATGAGCCTGGAAGATCGCGTTACCGACCTGGAAAGCCAACTGGCCTTTCAGGATGACACCATCCAGGCATTGAGCGATGTGCTGGCGGTGCAGCAGCGTGCAGTCGAGCGCCTGCAACTGCAAATGGCCGCATTGCTCAAGCGCCAGGAAGAAATGGCCGGCCAGTTCGAAACCTTCGAAGAAGACGCGCCACCGCCGCATTACTGACTTTTCATGACAAAGAAGCAGGCAATAAAAAACCGCGAGCAGCCAGGCTGCCCGCGGTTTTTTTTAGCCTTGAATCAGCGGCGCGGCAGTGCGGCGATCACGTCTTCGGCTTGCAGTCCTTTGTCACGGTTCATGACTGAGAACTCCACGCGCTGGCCTTCGACCAGAACACGGTGACCTTCGCCACGAATGGCCCGGAAGTGCACGAAAATATCATCGCCGGAATCACGGGAAATAAAGCCGAAGCCTTTGGATGTGTTGAACCACTTGACGGTGCCGGTATCGCGGTTGCTCATGTCGTAGCTTGGCGAAGCAGCGGTCGGTGAAGATCTGTAAAAGCTGATCGCCAGGTGCAGGAGAACCGCGACGACGGCAGCCACCAGGCTGAACAGAACGGCAGGTTGACCGGCGATGACAGGCATCGGCGCGAACAGCGTCAGGGTTTGCAGAAGGACAGCCAGTACCAGCAGGGCGCTGACCAGATTTTGCAGTTGATGACGCGGACCTTTGTTCCAGTAAGGGATAACAGGTGCGAGCGTCAGGTTAAGCAGGCCGAAAAAGGCCAGGTACAGTGCATCGGGTTGTTGCAGGTAAGGGACAGCTTCGGTTTTCAAGCCAGGGATAAAGGACAGCAGCAAGGCCGCTGCGCCCATTAGCAGGTGGACGATTTTCAACATTTTGATTAACTCACGTTAAGACGGATCACAAGGAAGAGCTGACAGAGCACGGTTCGCTTCGGAACAATAAGAGGCGTTGGACACGTGCCGGCTGCCTGCCTATGCGCAACCCCCGGAAAATAGGGAGTGACGACACGCTGCCTATTTAACAGCAAAGCCTGCGGCTACTCAAATCAGCCAGTCCGACGGTGCTCAAGGGGGCGATTTGTCGCAGGCAAACGTGGTGGTCAAGGCTGCGGGGTGTCGGCAGGCTTGCTAGAGTGGTCCCTGCACTGTTGGATGAATTCATCACCTTTAGGGGAAAAACATGGCAATTGATATCGGTATCAGTGAAGAAGACCGCAAATCCATCGTTGACGGGCTGTCGCGTCTGCTGTCGGACACCTACGTGCTGTATTTGAAAACCCACAATTTCCACTGGAACGTCACCGGGCCCATGTTTCGGACCCTGCACCTGATGTTCGAAGAGCAGTACAACGAGCTGGCGCTGGCTGTCGATTCGATTGCCGAGCGCATTCGCGCCCTCGGGTTTCCTGCGCCCGGCGCCTATTCCATTTACGCGAAGCTGTCCTCTATTAAAGAAGAGGCGGGCGTGCCCAGCGCCGAAGACATGATCAAGCAACTTGTCGACGGTCAGGAAGCCGTGACACGGACGGCGCGCGGCATCTTCCCGTTGCTCGAGAAAGTCAGTGACGAGCCCACGGCGGATCTGCTGACCCAACGCATGCAAGTCCACGAAAAAACAGCGTGGATGTTGCGATCCCTGCTGGACCAGTAGCAACCCCGGTGCGCGAGTAGCGCTTGCCGGCGTTATTCGCGTTTTGTGGTCTTGTCTCCCTCATTCCTGCGTCATCGGTAAAAAGGCGCGATGTCACGTAGGAAAACGTCCGGCCTAGGACGCGCTCCATGATCGCCCTTCCTCTGTTGGCTTATCCTACGTCGATGGTCATAAAGTCATCTGGATATACCGTTGCGCCTGCGCTTTTATAAAGAAACGGGCTTGCTCTTATAGAAGGCAAGGATGGCAAAGGAGTGTCAACGATATGGATAAGGACGACAGGCGAAACGAAGCAAGGGTAGGGCCGGCGACAGATATCAGGGTCGATCCGTTTGTCAGCGAGTTTGATATGGGGCTGGCCCAGCCTCTGTCCCGTTCGGTGCGGTTGAATGGTTTTGCCACCTGCTTGCGGCTTGAGCAGGTGTATTGGGATATTTTGGGCGATATGGCCAGGGTTAATTGCTGTTCGGTCAGCGCGTTGTTATCGCATGTGGACCGCGAAGTGCACCTGCGCCACGGCGGGGTCAAGAACTTCACCGGGCTGGTACGAGTAGTCTGCGTGGTACGCAGTCTGAAGGAAGGCGGCTGCGTCGTGATGCCCTAGCCACGGCGGCGGATCGGACAGAGTGTCGGTCTGTGCAGTCTTACGGCTGCACAGGCCGCATTTAATGGATATAATCCCGCTCTTTGCCGCAAAACCCTGCGTATGCGGTAGCAATCTGATCGCCGAGACAACCCCCATGCCGATGTACGACTATCAATGTGCTTCCTGTGGTCATCAGTTGGAAGCCATTCAAAAGATCAGCGCGGCACCGCTGGTCGACTGCCCTGCCTGCCAGGCGCCAGAGCTTAAAAAGATGCTGTCCATGCCGGGCTTCCGCCTCAGCGGCACCGGTTGGTACGAAACCGATTTCAAGACCGGTTCCAAGAAGAATCTGGCCGGCGGCGACAAAGCCGACTAGGGTCTGGAACCTGAGTTGAACGACACGTGCGAGCGCTTGCATGATTGGCACCTTAACCAAGGGCGGAATGTGCAGGTCTCCAACCGAATTTCGAATTACGAGAAGTGAAACCACTACCATGATGCGCAGCCATTATTGCGGCCAACTGAACGAAAGCCTGGAAGGCCAGGAAATTACTCTTTGCGGTTGGGTACACCGTCGCCGTGACCACGGTGGGGTGATTTTCCTCGATATCCGTGATCGTGACGGTCTGGCCCAAGTGGTATTCGATCCGGATCGCGCCGAGAGCTTCGCCGCCGCCGACCGTGTGCGCAGCGAATACGTCGTGAAGATCACCGGCAAGGTTCGCCTGCGTCCGGCCGGCGCCACTAACGCCAACATGGCGTCGGGCATGATCGAAGTGCTGGGCTACGAGCTTGAAGTGCTGAACGAATCGGAAACCCCGCCGTTCCCGCTCAACGAGTTCTCCGACGTTGGCGAAGAAACCCGCCTGCGTTATCGCTTCCTCGACCTGCGTCGTCCGGAAATGGCCGAGAAGCTGCGTCTGCGTTCGCGCATGACCACCAGCATCCGTCGCTTCCTGGACGAGAACGGCTTCCTCGACGTCGAGACGCCGATCCTGACCCGAGCGACCCCGGAAGGCGCGCGCGACTACCTGGTGCCGAGCCGTACTCACGCCGGTTCCTTCTTCGCCTTGCCGCAATCGCCACAGCTGTTCAAGCAACTGTTGATGGTCGCCGGCTTCGACCGTTACTACCAGATTGCCAAGTGCTTCCGTGACGAAGACCTGCGGGCTGACCGCCAGCCGGAATTCACCCAGATCGACATCGAGACCAGCTTCCTCGATGAAAAAGAGATCATGGGTATCACCGAGCAAATGATCCGCAACCTGTTCAAGGAAGTGCTGGATCTGGAATTCGGCGAATTCCCGCACATGACCTTCGAAGAAGCCATGCGCCGTTACGGTTCCGACAAGCCAGACCTGCGTAACCCGCTGGAACTGGTAGACGTTGCCGACCAACTCAAAGAAGTCGATTTCAAGGTGTTCAGCGGCCCGGCCAACGACCCGAAGTGCCGCATTGCCGCCCTGCGCGTGCCGGGCGCTGCGAGCATGCCGCGCAAGCAGATCGACGACTACACCAAGTTCGTCGGCATCTACGGCGCGAAGGGCCTGGCGTACATCAAGGTCAACGAGCGCGCCAAGGGCGTTGAAGGCCTGCAGTCGCCAATCGTCAAGAACATCCCTGAAGCCAACCTCAATGTGATCCTCGATCGCGTTGGCGCGGTCGATGGCGACATCGTGTTCTTCGGCGCCGACAAGGCGAAGATCGTCAGCGAAGCGCTGGGTGCATTGCGGATCAAGGTCGGTAACGACCTGAACCTGCTGACCTGCAAGTGGGCGCCAATGTGGGTCGTTGACTTCCCGATGTTCGAAGAAAACGACGACGGCAGTTTCAGTGCCTTGCACCACCCGTTCACCGCGCCGAAGTGCACGCCGCAGGAGCTGGAAGCCAACCCGGCAGGCGCTCTGTCCCGCGCCTACGACATGGTGCTGAACGGCACCGAGTTGGGTGGCGGTTCGATCCGTATCCACCGCAAGGAAATGCAGCAGTCGGTGTTCCGTCTGCTGGGTATCAATGAAGCGGAACAGGAAGAGAAGAAGACGCTCAACATCGTCCTCAAATCCGACGTCCGCGGTTCGCTGGAAGCGTTGAACGGTGCCTTGAATGGCCTGGGCAACGACGAAGTACAAGTGCGCGTAGTGGGCGGCGGTGTCGGTGGTATCACCGAGTCCGACGCTAACCTGGCACTGGCTTCCAACGCTGTACTGTTCGGCTTCAACGTGCGTGCCGATGCCGGCGCTCGCAAGATCGTCGAGCAGGAAGGTCTGGATATGCGTTACTACAACGTGATCTACGACATCATCGAAGACGTCAAGAAAGCCCTCACCGGTATGTTGGGCAGCGATGTTCGCGAGAACATCCTGGGTACCGCTGAAGTGCGTGACGTGTTCCGTTCGCCGAAGTTTGGCGCGATCGCCGGTTGCATGGTTATCGAAGGTGTTGTGCACCGTAACCGTCCAATCCGTGTACTGCGTGAAGACATCGTTATCTTCGAAGGCGAGCTGGAATCCCTGCGCCGCTTCAAGGATGACGCTTCCGAAGTACGTGCCGGCATGGAATGCGGTATCGGCGTGAAGAGCTACAACGACGTCAAAGTCGGCGACAAGATCGATCTTCGTTGATGCGCTTGGCGCGAACGTCCAGGGCACCGCGGAAGATGAACGGGAAGCCCAGGACGTTGTTGACCTGGTTCGGGTAGTCCGAACGGCCGGTGGCCATGATCACGTCGTTACGGGTGGCGTGCGCCAGTTCCGGGGAGATTTCCGGATCCGGGTTGGAGCAGGCAAACACGATCGGGTTGGCCGCCATGGACAGCAGGCCTTCAGGGCTCAGCAAGTTCGGGCCGGACAGGCCGACGAACACGTCTGCGCCTTGCAGGGCATCAGCCAGGGTGCGCTTGTCGGTCGCGTGAGCGAACACAGCCTTGTACTGGTTCAGGTCGTCACGGCCGGAGTGGATCACGCCGGTGCGGTCAACCATGAAGATGTTTTCGATGTTGGCGCCCATGCTCACCAGCAATTTCATGCAGGAGATGGCGGCCGCACCGGCGCCCAGGCAAACGATCTTGGCGTCAGCGAGGGTTTTGCCAGCGATTTCCAGGGCGTTGATCATGCCGGCCGCAGTAACGATCGCGGTGCCGTGCTGGTCATCGTGGAATACCGGAATGTCGCACTGCTCGATCAGGGCACGTTCGATCTCAAAGCACTCTGGCGCCTTGATGTCTTCCAGGTTGATGCCACCGAAGGTGATGGAGATACGCTTGACGGTGTCGATGAAGGCTTGCGGGCTTTCGGAGTCGACTTCGATGTCGAAAACATCGATGCCGGCGAAGCGCTTGAACAGTACGCCTTTACCTTCCATAACCGGCTTGGAAGCCAACGGGCCGAGGTTACCCAGGCCGAGAATCGCGGTGCCATCGGAAATGACTGCAACCAGGTTGCCTTTACCGGTGTATTTGTAGGCCAGTTCAGGATCGCGGGCGATTTCGCGTACTGGTTCGGCTACGCCGGGGCTGTAGGCCAGCGACAGGTCGCGGGCGGTAGCGGTGGCCTTGGTGAGCTCGACGCTCAGCTTACCTGGACGAGGATGGGCATGATATTCGAGAGCGGCAGTTTTCAAATCAGACATGGGGGCATTCCGCTTTTACTGTTGGACAGACTGGTCAGCGAGGATACGCGCCTCGCAAAGTCCCCACAAGACTGGCCAGTCACCCCTCTCAAGCGCCCTGCACTGAGACTTTGGGCCAAGAGCCGCGGAACACAAGGGATAGACTGTTCACAATCAACAGAAAAAATGTCTACAATTTTTTCTTATGGCGCCGTCTGCAGCATCGACGGATCGGTCAGCGGCAGCAGCCAACGCGCTTGTCCGTCCTTCAAGCCGCCGCGCCGCGACCGGTCCAGCACCCAGCCACGGGCCTCGATCTGCTTGCCGTTGAGCTTTTCCAGCGCCGCCACATCGAATTGTCCAAGCAGATTGGGCGCAACGCGCAGTACAACCGAACTCTGCAACTCGATCCAGACCCCGCCGCGATTGCGCTGGACCTTGCTCACCCGCCCACTGATCACGGCGAAACCGGAAGCGCTGACCTGCTGCGCTTGCAGCACCGGCGACTGCCGCCACACACCAAGGCCGGCCTGGCGGGCAGTGCGTTCGGCAGCTTGCTGGCAGGCGACCAGATCGACATTGGGCGCGACCGCCACTTGAAAGCCGAGGCCTTCGGCGAGCATCTGTGCTTCGAGATTGGCGCCGTCGGCGCCATAGACGTGGGCCAGCGTGCGCCCGTAGTGATCTTTGCTCTCTTTACCCGGCACCAAACCGACTCGACCGTCGCTGGCCGCCACCAGCGCTTCCAGGCGTTTGCGCGCCACGACGGCAAACGGCTCATCGGAGCGGCCCTGCTTGCCGAGTTCAGGCGTATTCAAACCGATCATGCGCACACTGCGGCCATCGCTCAGGCGCAATGTATCGCCATCCACCACGCGCTGCACCGCGACTGACGCGAGGCCACTTGGCGCCGCACAAAAGGCCTGAGCGCCGGACAGCCAAATCGCGGACACAAAAAAGGCGCCCGCGAGGGACGCCTTCTTCAACAGCAAGGAAAAGCCCACTGGGCCTTTCAACCTTACTCTGCAGCAGCAGGAGCTTTCTTGCCGAAAGCGCCAAAACGGTCTGCGAAGCGCTGTACACGACCGCCAGTATCCAGAGTTTTCTGCTTACCGGTGTAGAACGGGTGGCACTCGTTGCATACGTCAGTACCCAGTGGCTTGCACAGGTTCGAACGGGTTTCGAACTTGTTGCCGCAGCTGCAAGTTACTTCGATGGTTTCGTACGCTGGATGGATATCGGCTTTCATGGTGTATTCCTCAGGCTAGCGTGCCGCCACTCAACACTATTGTTGAATACCGCACGTAATTAGGCCGCGGATTCTACCAGACATTGACAATCGCGCAAGCTGTCCCTTAAACCGGTCGTCTGCTAGGCTCCCGGCACTTAGCAGCATCCCTGTGGGAGCGGGCTTGCTCGCGAAGAGGGCCTATCAGTCGGCATTTATGTCGCCTGACCCAACGCCTTCGCGAGCAAGCCCGCTCCCACAGGTTATGCGCAATGCCTTCCATTTATTGCCCGTCCAAAGAGAATCCCCCGCGTGCCCGACGCCATTTTGCGCCTCGCCCTGCCTTCGCCCCTGCGCCGCCTGTTCGATTACCGTGCCCCGGCCGGGATCCTGCGCGACCAGTTGCAGCCGGGGATGCGCCTGCGGGTGCCGTTCGGGCGACGGGAAATGATCGGCATCCTGGTGGAGGTCACCGACCACAGCGACGTGCCGCTGGAAAAGCTCAAACCGGCGCTGGCGCTGCTCGACGCCACGCCGCCGCTGCCGCCGGCGCTGTTCAAGCTGTGCCTGTGGACGTCCCAGTATTACCAGCACAGCCTCGGCGACACCTTGAGCTGGGCGCTGCCGGTGCTGCTGCGCCAGGGTGAACTGGCGGAAGCGCGCCAGGAACGCTTCTGGTCCGCCGCCCCCGGCGCCAGCCTTGATGACCCGCGCATTGCCCGGGCGCCGCGTCAACGTGAAGCACTGGCGACGCTGGCGCAACATCCTCACGGTGTCGCCCATCAGTTGCTCAGCAAGCTGATGCTGAGCAAAGACAGCCTGGACTTGTTGCTGGCCAAAGAACTGGTGCAGGTCGAAATCCGCAAGCACGCCCCCGAAGCGCGCCACGAGCGCTGGCTGGCGCAGCCGGAACTGCCGCTCAACCCGGAACAGCGTGCCGCGTATGAAGCGATTCGCGCAGGCTTCGACAGTTATCACGCGTTCCTGCTGGCGGGCGTCACCGGCAGCGGCAAGACCGAAGTCTATTTGCAACTGATCCGCGAAACCCTCGAAGCCGGCAAGCAGGCGCTGGTGTTGATCCCGGAGATCAACCTCGGTCCGCAGACCCTGGCGCGTTTCGAGCAGCGCTTCAATGCGCGCATCGCCCTGATTCACTCGGCGGTCAACGACCGCGAGCGCCTCGAAGCGTGGCTCGCGGCCCGTGATGGCGACGCCGACATTATTATCGGCACCCGCTCGGCGCTGTTCACGCCGATGAAAAACCCCGGCCTGATCATCATCGACGAAGAGCACGACGGCTCTTATAAACAGCAGGAAGGCTTGCGCTATCACGCCCGCGACCTGGCACTGGTGCGCGCGCGCCAGGAAAACATCCCGATTGTGCTCGGCTCTGCCACGCCGTCGCTGGAAAGCCTGCACAACGCCTACACCGGCCGCTATGGGCTGTTGCGTCTCAACGAGCGCGCAGGCGGCGCCAAACAGCCGCGTTTCCTGCGCCTGGACGTGAAAAGCCGTCCGCTGGACAGCGGCATTTCCGGGCCGATGCAGCAAGCCATCGGCCAGACCCTGGCGGCCGGCCAACAAGTATTGGTGTTTCTCAACCGTCGCGGCTTTGCCCCGACGCTGCTCTGCCACGATTGCGGCTGGATGTCCGAGTGCCAACGCTGCGATGCGCGGATGACCGTGCACCAGCGCTCCGGCGAACTGCGCTGCCACCATTGCGGCTACGTCGAGCGGGTGCCCCGGCATTGTCCGAAATGCGGCAAGGTCGATTTGCGGCCCGTCGGCGCCGGCACCGAACGCGCCGAAGAACGCCTCGCGATCCTGTTCCCGGACGTCCCGGTGCTGCGGGTCGACCGTGACAGCACGTCGCGCAAAGACGCGATGAACCAGTTATTCGCAACGATTCAGAAGGGCCAGCCGTGCATTCTGGTGGGCACGCAGATGCTCGCCAAAGGGCATCACTTTCCACGGGTGACGCTGGTATCGATTCTCGATGCCGACGGCGGATTGTTTTCCGGCGACTTCCGCGCCAGCGAGCGCATGGCGCAGCTGATCGTCCAAGTGGCCGGGCGCGCGGGCCGAGCCGAGGAGCCGGGCCGGGTGATCATCCAGACGCACTTGGCGGACCATCCGCTGCTGGTGCAACTGACCGAGCAGGGGTATTTCGCGTTCGCCGAGCAGGCATTGAGCGAGCGTCGCTCCGCCGGGTTGCCGCCGTTTGCACATTTGGCGTTGCTGCGCGCCGAAGCGCACAAACCGGGGCAGGCGGAAGGTTTTCTGGATGAGGCCTGCAGCGAGGCCGAGCATTTGCTGGCCGCGTTGAATCTGACCGGCGTCGAATTGCTGGGTCCGGTGCCGGCTCCGATGGAGCGACGGGCCGGGCGTTATCGTGCGCAATTGTTGTTGCAGGCTACGGCGCGGGCGCCGTTGCATCGTCTGTTAAGCCATTGGCTGCTGGCGCTGGAGCAAATGCCGAGCGGGCGGTCGGTGCGCTGGTCGCTGGATGTCGATCCTGTCGATTTGTATTGATTGATAGAGCGCTTTCGCGAGCAAGCCCGCTCCCACTGGGGGCTTGGGTCAAGTCCACATTTGCCGTACACCGCCGATCCACTGTGGGGGTTGTGCCAGACACATAACGTGTGAACGCCGCCGATCCAGTGTGGGAGCGGGCTTGCTCGCGAAGAGGCCCTATTTGTCACCACATATCCATAACCTGCCCGCTATAGTTGGCAAGCACGTCCGGGCCACGGATAATGCCCAGTTTTTCCACCAGCGCATCGAAGCGCCGCCGCGCTTGCGGTCGAAAGAGAACACCATGAAAGACACCATTCGCCAGCTGATCCAACAAGCCATCACCCAACTCGTCAACGAAGGTGTGTTGCCTGAAGGCCTGTCGCCGGCGATCCAGGTGGAAAATTCCCGCGACAAGAAAAACGGCGACTTCGCCAGCAACATCGCGATGATGCTGGCCAAACCGGCCGGCATGAAACCACGGGATCTGGCCGAGAAAATCATCGCCGCGCTGCCGGCCGATGAAAACGTCACCAAGACCGAAATCGCCGGCCCGGGCTTTCTGAACTTCTTCCAGAACACTGACGCCCTGGCTTCGCGCCTGGACGCCGCTTTGGCCGACAAGCACGTCGGCGTGCGCAAGGCCGGCCCGGTACAGCGCACCGTTGTCGACCTGTCGGCACCGAACCTGGCCAAAGAGATGCACGTCGGCCACTTGCGTTCGACCATCATCGGCGACGGCGTGGCTCGCGTGCTGGAGTTCCTCGGCGACGAAGTGATCCGTCAGAACCACGTCGGCGACTGGGGCACCCAGTTCGGCATGCTGATGGCCTACCTTCAGGAAAACCCGATCACCAGCGACGAGCTGTCGGACCTGGAAAACTTCTACCGCGCCGCCAAGCAACGCTTCGACGAATCCGAAGAGTTCGCCGACCGTGCCCGTGGCCTGGTGGTCAAGCTGCAAGCCGGCGACCCGGACTGCCTGGCGCTGTGGACCAAGTTCAAAGACATCTCGCTGTCGCATTGCCAGAAAATCTACGAACTGCTGAACGTCAAACTGACCATGGCCGACGTGATGGGCGAAAGCGCCTACAACGATGATCTGGTCAACGTGGTCAACGACCTCAAGGCCGCCGGCATGCTGGTGGAAAGCAACGGCGCGCAGTGTGTGTTCCTCGACGAGTTCAAAAACGCCGACGGCGACCCGCTGCCGGTGATCATCGTCAAGGCCGACGGCGGCTACCTCTACGCCACCACTGACCTGGCGGCCGTGCGTTATCGCAGCGGCACGCTCAAGGCGGATCGGGCGTTGTACTTCGTCGACCAGCGTCAGGCGCTGCATTTCCAGCAAGTGTTCGCGGTGGCCCGCAAGGCCGGTTTCGTGACGCACCCGATGGAAATGGAACACATGGGTTTCGGCACCATGAACGGCGCCGATGGCCGCCCGTTCAAGACCCGTGATGGCGGCACCGTAAAACTGATCGACCTGCTGACCGAAGCCCGGGAACGCGCCTACACCCTGGTGAAGGACAAGAACCCGGAGCTGGCCGAGGCGGAATTGCGCAACATCGCCAAGGTGGTGGGCATTGGCGCGGTGAAATACGCCGACCTGTCCAAGCACCGCACCAGCGACTACAGCTTCAACTTCGACCTGATGCTGAACTTCGAAGGCAACACCGCACCGTACTTGCTCTATGCCTACACGCGCGTGGCCGGTGTGTTCCGCAAGCTGGGCAAGGACTTCAGCGCAGTCGAAGGTCAGATCGTCCTCGAAGCGGCGCACGAACACGAGTTGGCGGCCAAGCTCGCGCAGTTCGGCGAAGTGCTGAACAGCGTGTCGGAGAAAGGCACGCCGCACATCCTCTGCACCTACCTGTACGATGTCGCCGGTCTGTTCTCCAGCTTCTACGAGAACTGCCCAATCCTCAGCGCCGACACCCCGGCGCAAATGCAAAGCCGTCTGCGCCTCGCCGCGCTGACCGGCCGCACTCTCAAGCAAGGCCTGGAACTGTTGGGTCTGGAAACTCTGGAGCGTATGTAAGTTGGCTGCCAAGAAAAAACCTGCACCCAAGCGTGGCGCCAGCCGTTACCAAGCCCCTGCAAAGCAACCGATTCCGGGTTGGCTGTGGATGGCGATCGGCCTGACCGTCGGCGCGTTCATTGTGTTCCTGATGAAGCTGGAGCCGGGCAAGGGCAGTGACACGGTCAAGCGAGAGAAAGTCGAGCAGCAACAGAAAGCCACCAAGATCGCCGAGGCCAACAAGACCCCGCCAAGCCCGACGCAACCGGTCAAGCCGAAGTACGATTTCTACACCTTGCTCCCGGAATCGGAAGTGATCGTGCCGCCAGACGCCGTGCCGGAGAAAACCCTGCCGACGCCGCAAGTACCGACCACACCGGTCACCCCTGCGGAGGCGGCGAAGATCGATACGGCGCGGGCTCAGGCCGCCCTGTCAGGGATTACACCGCCGCCAGCACCACCGGTTTCCAAAGCGGCGCCGGTGACCAAGTTCTTCCTGCAGGCCGGCTCCTTCCGCAAGGAGGCCGATGCGGACAAGGTTCGGGCGCAGATCATTCTTCTCGGGCAGGCGGTAGCGGTTGAGTCCGGCACCGTGAAGGACGAGACCTGGTATCGGGTACTGGTCGGCCCGTTCAGCAACCGCGAACAACTGACCACGGCGCAGAAACAACTGGCCGGCGCAGGGTTTAGCAACCTGTTGTTACAACAACGCCAGAGCCGTTAAAGAGCAGCGTTTGAGCCGTTAATGGTGGGACAAATGGAGTGGGCGACCTGAAGCAGCGGGTCGCCGCCTTCGCGAGCAAGCCCGCTGCCACATTGATTCTTCGTTTGCCATAGAACCTGCCAACCACACAGCCCCAGGGTGGGAGCGGGCTTGCTCGCGAATGGCGGCAGCACTCGCACCACACCTCTTCCTGCAACTTCGCCGCTCGTCCCCTCTCCCGCCGCGCAGTTGAAAAACCCGCTACCACCCCCATATGAGTTGGCATAAGGCATTTTCGCCCCGCTGCGTGGAGACTCTCCCTTGACCACCATCGTTTCAGTTCGCCGCCACGGCAAAGTCGTCATGGGCGGCGACGGCCAGGTTTCTCTCGGCAATACCGTGATGAAAGGCAACGCGAAGAAAGTTCGTCGCCTGTACCACGGCCAGGTCATTGCCGGTTTTGCCGGGGCCACCGCTGACGCCTTCACCCTCTTCGAGCGTTTCGAAGGCCAGCTGGAAAAACACCAGGGTCACCTCGTTCGCGCAGCCGTCGAGCTCGCCAAGGAATGGCGCACCGACCGTTCCCTCAGCCGCCTCGAAGCCATGCTCGCGGTCGCCAACAAAGACGCGTCCCTGATCATCACCGGCAACGGCGACGTGGTGGAACCCGAAGAAGGCCTGATCGCCATGGGTTCCGGCGGCGGTTACGCCCAGGCCGCTGCCAGCGCACTGCTGAAGAAAACCGATCTGTCGGCCCGCGAAATCGTCGAAACCGCACTCGGCATCGCCGGCGACATCTGCGTATTCACCAACC
Source organism: Pseudomonas sp. NPDC086278 (assembly GCF_050280905.1). Taxonomy (NCBI): domain Bacteria; kingdom Pseudomonadati; phylum Pseudomonadota; class Gammaproteobacteria; order Pseudomonadales; family Pseudomonadaceae; genus Pseudomonas; species Pseudomonas sp. NPDC086278. The sequence continues at coordinate 57,408 of NZ_JBNNWE010000013.1, read as the reverse complement.
ATACCTTCACCATTGAGGAGCAGGACCTCGCTGAGTAAGCCGGCCTTTGTGCCACGGCTCATTCTTGCTTGAGGACCGCCAATTACTATGTCCATGACTCCCCGTGAAATCGTCCACGAACTCAATCGCCATATCATCGGCCAGGACGATGCCAAGCGCGCCGTCGCCATCGCGCTGCGTAACCGCTGGCGCCGGATGCAGCTGCCGGAAGAGCTGCGCGTCGAGGTCACGCCAAAGAACATCCTGATGATCGGCCCGACCGGTGTCGGCAAAACCGAGATCGCCCGTCGCCTGGCCAAACTGGCCAATGCGCCATTCATCAAAGTCGAAGCGACCAAGTTCACCGAAGTCGGCTACGTCGGCCGCGACGTCGAATCGATCATCCGTGACCTGGCTGACGCCGCGATCAAATTGCTGCGCGAACAGGAAATGACCAAGGTCCGCCATCGCGCCGAAGATGCCGCCGAAGAGCGCATCCTCGACGCCCTGCTGCCACCGGCACGCATGGGTTTCAGCAACGACGACTCGGCACCGGCCGGCGATTCCAACACCCGCCAACTGTTCCGCAAGCGCCTGCGCGAAGGTCAGCTGGATGACAAGGAAATCGAAATCGAAGTCGCCGAAGTGGCGGGCGTCGATATTTCCGCGCCGCCGGGCATGGAAGAGATGACCAACCAGTTGCAAAGCCTGTTCGCCAACATGGGCAAGGGCAAGAAGAAGAGCCGCAAGCTCAAGGTCAAAGAAGCATTGAAACTGGTGCGCGACGAAGAAGCCGGTCGCCTGGTCAACGAAGAAGAGTTGAAGGCCAAGGCACTGGAAGCGGTCGAGCAGCACGGCATCGTCTTCATCGACGAAATCGACAAAGTCGCCAAGCGCGGCAACTCCGGTGGCGTCGACGTGTCCCGTGAAGGCGTGCAGCGCGACTTGCTGCCGCTGATCGAAGGCTGCACCGTCAACACCAAACTGGGCATGGTCAAGACTGACCACATCCTGTTCATCGCCTCCGGTGCATTCCACCTCAGCAAGCCGAGCGATCTGGTGCCCGAGCTGCAAGGTCGCCTGCCGATTCGTGTCGAGCTCAAGGCGCTGACGCCGGAAGACTTCGAACGCATTCTCAGCGAGCCGCATGCCTCGCTCACCGAGCAATATTGCGCCCTGCTGAAAACCGAAGGCCTGGCCATCGAGTTCCAGCCGGACGGCATCAAGCGTATCGCCGAGATCGCGTGGCAGGTCAACGAGAAAACCGAGAACATCGGTGCCCGCCGCTTGCATACGCTGCTGGAGCGCCTGCTGGAAGAGGTGTCGTTCAGTGCCGGCGACCTGGCCAGCGCCCACGATGGCAAGGTGATCATGATCGACGCCGACTACGTCAACAGCCACCTCGGCGAATTGGCGCAGAACGAAGACCTGTCCCGCTACATTCTGTAAGCCATACTTTCAGGCGAACGCCCCCTGAGGGAGCGGGGCTTGTTGTGGTGAGAGGGCTTGCCACAACAAGCCCGCTCCCACATTTGCACCGAGCTCGCCCACACCAATGGATTGCCGGTCATGACCCAACTCCCCACCGATATCAAACTGCACAAAGCCTCGAAAACCCTGTCGCTGAAATACGCGTCGGGCGAGGAGCATCACCTGCCCGCCGAGTTCTTGCGCGTGCACTCGCCGTCCGCCGAGGTCCAGGGCCACGGCAAACCTGTCCTCCAGTTTGGCAAGATCGGCGTCGGCCTGAGCAAGGTAGAACCGGCCGGTCAGTACGCACTGAAATTGACCTTCGACGACGGCCACGACAGCGGCCTGTTCACTTGGGAATACCTGTACCAGTTGGGCGTGCGCCAGGAGGATCTCTGGAACGATTATCTTGCCGAGCTCAAAGCCGCCGGAAAAACCCGTGACCCGAACCAGTCCATCGTCAAGCTGATGCTCTAGTTCGGGCCTCTCGTTCTTTAGAGCGCAGTTTCTAATTCCATCTGTTTGAATGCTCCGCTCCAGGGTCAATGATTGGCCCGCTTGCGAAAAAAATTAAACTCGGGTAACCAATGGAGCTGGCAAGTTCCCTGCAGTGCTCTCTGCCATAAAGCAGCGATGCAGAATTAACGGTCACCCGAGCAGCAGTACCTGGCAATGGCTGTGGGACTACCCAGCAGGAACCGGGTACTCGTCTCAGGACAATGGAGCGTCGTAGATGAGTAACAAAAATAACGATGACTTGAAGTCTCAAGCCTCGGAAAACACCTTGGGGCTGAATCCTGTCGTTGGGCTGCGTGGAAAGGATCTACTGGCTTCTGCTCGGATGGTGCTCAGGCAAGCCATCAAACAACCGATTCACAGTGCAAAGCATGTCGCCCATTTCGGCCTTGAACTGAAGAACGTGTTGTTCGGCAAATCCGAGCTTCAACCGACCCCCGAAGACCGTCGCTTCGCTGATCCGGCCTGGAGTCAGAACCCGCTCTATAAACGTTATTTGCAGACTTACCTGGCGTGGCGCAAGGAACTCCACACCTGGATCGATGACAGCAACCTGCCGCCCAAGGATGTCGCTCGCGGGCACTTTGTAATCAACCTCATGACCGAAGCCATGGCGCCGACCAACAGTGCGGCCAACCCGGCAGCGGTCAAACGCTTCTTCGAAACCGGCGGCAAGAGTCTGCTCGACGGCCTCTCGCACCTGGCCAAAGACATGGTCCACAACGGCGGCATGCCGAGCCAGGTCAACATGGGCGCGTTCGAAGTCGGCAAGAGCCTGGGCGTGACCGAAGGCGCGGTGGTATTTCGCAACGACGTGCTGGAGCTAATCCAGTACCGGCCGATCACCGAGCAAGTCCACGAGCGCCCGCTGCTGGTGGTGCCGCCGCAGATCAACAAGTTCTACGTATTCGACTTGAGCCCGGACAAGAGCCTGGCGCGTTTCTGCCTGCGCAACAATGTGCAGACGTTCATCGTCAGCTGGCGCAACCCGACCAAGGAGCAGCGCGAGTGGGGCCTGTCGACCTATATCGAGGCGCTCAAGGAAGCGGTCGACGTGGTCACCGCAATCACCGGCAGCAAAGACATCAACATGCTCGGCGCGTGCTCCGGCGGCATCACCTGCACCGCGCTGCTGGGCCATTACGCGGCAATCGGCGAGAAGAAGGTCAACGCCCTGACGCTGCTGGTCAGCGTGCTGGATACCACGCTGGACAGCGACGTCGCGCTGTTTGTGGACGAACAGACCCTGGAAGCGGCCAAGCGCCATTCGTATCAGGCCGGGGTGCTGGAAGGTCGCGACATGGCCAAGGTCTTCGCCTGGATGCGCCCCAACGACCTGATCTGGAACTACTGGGTCAACAACTACTTGTTGGGCAACGAGCCGCCGGTGTTCGACATCCTGTTCTGGAACAACGACACCACCCGGTTGCCCGCCGCGTTCCACGGCGACCTGATCGAGATGTTCAAAAGTAATCCACTGATTCGCCCGAATGCACTGGAAGTGTGCGGCACGGCGATCGACCTGAAGCAGGTCACGGCCGACATCTTTTCCCTGGCCGGCACCAACGACCACATCACGCCGTGGAAGTCCTGCTACAAGTCGGCGCAATTGTTTGGCGGCAAGGTCGAGTTCGTCTTGTCCAGCAGCGGCCATATCCAGAGCATTCTGAACCCGCCGGGCAACCCGAAATCGCGCTACATGACCAGCACCGAAATGCAGGCCAAGGCTGAGGACTGGCAGGAAAACTCCACCAAACACACTGACTCCTGGTGGCTGCACTGGCAGGCCTGGCAAGCAGAACGCTCGGGCAAGCTGAAGAAGTCGCCGACCAGCCTGGGCAACAAAACCTATACCGCCGGTGAAGCAGCGCCGGGCACCTACGTACACGAGCGGTAACTGACACACCCCACGCTCTTGCAGGAGCGGGCTTGTGTGGCGAGGGGGATGGTCGGAATGCCGCATCGCCCGTTCGACTGCGAAGCAGTCGTCAATCAGTCAGCACTTTCTGACTATAAGACCGTGTTGACTGGTTTCAGGTGCGCTTCGCACCCCCACGGGGGCAAGCCCCCTCGCCACAGGCCCGCTCCCACAAGGGATTGGGGATGAATTCACCCACAGGGCTTGAAGCATGCCGCAACCGTTCATATTCCGTACCGTCGACCTGGATGGCCAGACCCTCCGCACAGCGGTACGCCCCGGCAAGCCTCACTTGACGCCCTTGCTGATTTTCAACGGCATCGGCGCCAACCTGGAGCTGGTATTTCCGTTTGTCGCGGCGCTGGACCCGGACCTGGAAGTCATCGCTTTCGACGTACCCGGTGTCGGCGGTTCGTCGACGCCGAACCGGCCGTACCGCTTTCCGGGGCTGGCCAAGCTCACGGCGCGGATGCTCGACTATCTCGATTACGGACAGGTCAATGTGATCGGCGTGTCGTGGGGGGGTGCGCTTGCCCAGCAGTTCGCCTACGACTACCCCGAACGCTGCAAGAAACTGGTGCTGGCGGCCACGGCGGCCGGCGCGGTCATGGTCCCGGGCAAGCCGAAAGTGCTGTGGATGATGGCCAGTCCACGGCGCTACATCCAGCCGTCGCACGTGATCCGGATTGCACCGATGATCTACGGCGGCTCGTTCCGGCGCGACCCGACGCTGGCCGCCAGCCATGCCGCGAAAGTGCGCTCGGCCGGCAAACTCGGTTACTACTGGCAGCTGTTCGCAGGCTTCGGCTGGACCAGCATCCACTGGCTGCACAAGATTCACCAGCCAACGCTGGTACTGGCCGGCGATGACGACCCGCTGATCCCGCTGATCAACATGCGCATGCTGGCGTGGCGAATTCCCAACGCCCAGTTGCACATCATCGATGACGGGCACTTGTTCCTGATCACCCGCGCCGAAGCCGTGGCGCCGATCATCATGAAATTCCTGGAAGAAGAACGGCAGCGCGCCGTGATGCATCCGCATCCGACGCCATTGGGCGGTTAGCCACCCCTGCTCTTGCAGATGGACAGGGTCGGCAGGACGCCGGCCGGGCAACAAGCCACAACAGCGTCTATGGTGTTCTGGTTCGGTGTGTTTGTATTTGGCCTGAAGACGAAGGAGTGTTGAGTCATGCGCGAAAAACCAACAAGGGACTTTTTGCCCACTCCCGCCGCGTTCATCAACGCACAAAGTGCGATCACCGGGCTGCGCGGCCGGGACTTGCTGTCGACCTTGCGCAGCGTCGCCGCCCACGGTTTGCGCAACCCGGTGCACAGTGCCAGGCACGTATTGAAATTCGGCGGTCAACTGGGCCGCGTCCTGCTCGGTGAAACCCTGTACCCGACCAACCCGCAGGACAGTCGTTTTCACGACCCCGCGTGGGCGCTCAATCCGTTTTATCGGCGCAGCCTGCAGGCCTACCTGAGCTGGCAGAAACAGGTCAAAAGCTGGATCGACGAAAGCGACATGAGCCCGGACGATCGCGCCCGCGCCCACTTTGCCTTCGCCCTGCTCAACGACGCCGTGGCACCGTCCAACACTTTGCTCAATCCGCTGGCGATCAAGGAGATTTTCAACTCCGGCGGCAATAGCCTGGTGCGCGGCATCAGTCACCTGGTCGACGATCTCCTGCACAACGACGGCTTGCCCCGGCAAGTCAGCAAGCAAGCGTTCGAAGTCGGCAAGACCGTCGCCACCACTACCGGCGCCGTGGTGTTTCGCAATGAATTGCTGGAGCTGATCCAGTACAAGCCGATGAGCGAAAAACAGTATTCCAGGCCGCTGCTGGTGGTGCCGCCGCAGATCAACAAGTACTACATTTTCGACCTCAGCCCCGGCAACAGCTTTGTCCAGTACGCCCTGAAAAACAGCTTGCAGACCTTCATGATCAGCTGGCGCAACCCGGATGTGCGCCACCGCGAATGGGGCCTGTCGACCTACGTCGAAGCCGTGGAAGAAGCGATGAATGTGTGCCGGGCGATCACGGGGGCGCGGGAAGTGAACCTGATGGGTGCTTGCGCCGGCGGGTTGACCATTGCGGCGCTGCAAGGTCACTTGCAGGCCAAGCGACAGCTGCGCCGAGTATCGAGCGCGACCTATCTGGTCAGTTTGCTCGACAGCCAGATGGACAGCCCGGCCACGCTCTTCGCCGATGAGCAAACCCTGGAAGCCGCGAAACGCCGGTCTTACCAGAAAGGCGTGCTGGACGGGCGCGACATGGCCAAGATCTTCGCCTGGATGCGCCCCAACGACTTGATCTGGAACTACTTCGTCAACAACTACCTGCTGGGCAAAGAGCCGCCGGCGTTCGACATTCTCTACTGGAACAACGACAACACGCGCCTGCCGGCAGCGTTTCATGGCGACCTGCTGGACTTCTTCAAGCACAACCCGCTGACCCATCCGGGCGGCCTCGAAGTGTGCGGCACGCCGATTGATTTGCAGAAGGTCACCGTCGACAGCTTCAGCGTGGCCGGCATCAACGACCACATCACGCCGTGGGACGCGGTGTACCGTTCAACCCTGTTGCTGGGGGGTGAGCGGCGCTTCGTGCTGTCCAATAGCGGTCATGTGCAGAGCATTCTCAACCCGCCGGGCAACCCGAAAGCCAACTACGTCGAGAGCGCGAAACTCAGTAGCGACCCTCGGGCCTGGTATTACGACGCCAAGCAAACGGACGGCAGCTGGTGGACGCAGTGGCTGGGCTGGATACACGAACGCTCCGGCGCACTCAAGGAAACCCACATGCCCCTAGGCAACCAGAACTATCCACCGATGGAGGCAGCACCCGGCACTTATGTGCGAGTGCGCTGACGCTCAACGAACCCTTAAGAAGACTGGATGAAAACCCGCGACCGGATTCTCGAATGTGCTTTGCAGTTGTTCAATCAGAAGGGCGAGCCGAACGTCTCGACCATGGAAGTTGCCAACGAAATGGGGATCAGCCCGGGCAATCTCTACTACCACTTTCACGGCAAGGAGCCGCTGATTCTCGGGTTGTTCGAACGCTTCCAGGCGGAGTTGGCGCCGCTGCTCGACCCGCCATCGGACGTGGAGTTGGCGCCAGAAGATTACTGGTTGTTCCTGCACTTGATCGTCGAGCGCCTGGCGCACTATCGGTTTCTGTTCCAGGACTTGTCGAATCTCGCCGGACGCTTGCCCAAACTGGCCAAAGGCATCCGCAACCTGCTCAATGCCCTGAAGCGCACGCTGGCTTCGTTACTGGCGCGGTTGAAGGCTCAGGGGCAGTTGGTCAGCGATACGCAGGCGTTGGGGCAGTTGGTGGAGCAGATCACCATGACGCTGCTGTTCTCGCTGGACTATCAGCGGATTCTGGATCGCGAGGGTGAAGTGCGGCTGGTGGTTTATCAGATCATGATGCTGGTGGCGCCGCATTTGTTGCCGCCGATCAAGGCAGCGACCGAGCAACTGGCGCTGCAATACCTCGAAGAACACGAGTAATCCCCTGTGGGAGCGGGCTTGCTCGCGAAGGCGTCGTGTCAGCCAACATCTTGGTTAACTGACAGAGCGCTTTCGCGAGCAAGCCCGCTCCCACAGTGGATCTTCGGTGCTCATTAATCCGCGCATAAAAAAACGCCCGACCTTTACAGGCCGGGCGTTTTTTTGAGTCCTGAAATCAGGACTGACTGGTTGGCGTCGATGAAGCTGGCGCGGCAGTCGGGGTGGCAGCAGATGTCGGCGCGCTGGCGGAGTTCGCGGTGCTGGCCGGGGCTGCTGCCGGTTTGGCGGCGGCCACTGCTGGTTTTGGTGCAGCCGCTTTAGGCGCTACCGGTTTTTTAACTGCGGGCTTTTTCGCTGCGGCAGGTTTCGCCGCTGGCTTGGCCGCCGGTTTGGCCGCTGCGGTTTTAGCAGCAGGTTTGGCAGCCGGTTTAGCGGCTGACTTGGCGGCAGGTTTTGCCGCTGCTTTGGCGGCGGCAACCGGTTTGGCCGCGGCCTTGACGGCTGCCTTGGCTGCCGGTTTAGCGGCGGCGGTTTTCGCAGCGACTTTTGCCGCGGGCTTGGCAACTGCTTTGGCAGCGGCTTTCACCAATGGCTTGGCAGCGGATTTGGCTGCTGGTTTGGCAGCCGCCGTTTTAGCGGCCGGTTTGGCTGCTGCGGTTTTCGTCGCAACAGGCGCAACCTTGGCACCGGTGAGTTTCTCGATTTGCCGGGTCAGGGTATCGACCTTGCTGTGCAGCGCCTTGACTTCGTTGCGGCTCGGAACACCGAGGCGCGAAATGGCGCTGTTCAGGCGCTTGTCGAAAGCCCCTTCCAGCTCATCCCACTTGCCCAGCGCACGATCTTTAACGCCAGTGATGCGTGACTTGGCCGAGGACGCGGAGTCCTTGGCGGCATCAACTTTCTTGCCGACGGCGCTCTTGGTGAGCTTCTCGGCTTTCTCGCCGTCTTTAACCAATGTATCGAAGAGCTTGCTGCCGTCAGTGTCGATCTTCGAGTACACGCCTAAACCAGCCAGCCAGATTTTGCGGGAGTAGTCTTCGACCTTCCCAATCCACGAGCTGCCTTCTTTGTCAGTATTCTTTTTACCAGCCATCCCGTTCTCCTTAAGATTTACGCGCGACGCGTTCGAGCAATGCCGTCAACTCATCGAGCTTAGCAGACAGTGTCTCAACGTCATGTTTAGACGGAATGCCGATACGATTCAAGGCGCTCGCTACACGCGAGTCGAAAGCCTTCTCGACCTTGTCGAGTTGCACTTCGACCTTGCCTTTGAAAGTGCTGACTTCACCCTTCGCGTCATCGATCTCGGCGTTAGCGGCTTCAAGTTTTTCTGCCACTACCTTTTTGCCTTTCTTTTCAACAGTTTGACCAGCCTTGATCAACTCTTGAAAGTAATCGTTACCCTCTTGGCCGACCTTGGCGTAGGCACCCAGGCCTGCCAGCCAGATCTTGCGGGCATAGGATTTGACGTCGCCCAGAGCAGTTGTCGAAGCGTCGATTTTTTTCTTCAAAATAACTTTGGCCATGGTGCACCTCACGCGCAGAAGGTTTGAGGAACTGCCCGCGAAAGTGTCGGGCTCGTGCACAAAGTAGGGAGAAAAATTAGAAACGGCACCCTAACAACTGACATAAAACCGGGGGCACGCCGCAAAAAACTGTGGGAGCGGGATTGCTCGCGAATGCGGGCTGTCAGTCGACCGAGATGTTGACCGACAGAGCGCATTCGCGAGCAAGCCCGCTCCCACAAGGCAAACTCATTTCAATCGCAAATCAGACCAGGGCTTTATCCAGCGCTTTTTCGATTTCCGCCTTGATCGTGCCGCTCATGGCCGACATCAACATGCCCAGCTCAACATCGACCCTGATCGAATCCTCACCCACATGCACCGCACCTTTCACACCCGAACGCTTCAGGTTCAGGGTGTCGCCTGACCACTGCGGCTCCAGGCCATATTGATCGGACAACTTCTGCGCCAACTTGTCGGCCTTCTCGCGGGCCGCTTCCTTACCCAGGTCGTGGGCACGCTCAACACTAATACGGGCCATCGAATGACTCCTGTTTGATGAATACTTTCCTGAAGCATCTTGACCGTCGCTGCGGCAAAACGTCCCGGCGGTTGCCCATCTTACCTTCAGCCTTGCCAAGACAAAGCAGGCCACCGGGATTAGAATGTCCCGCATTCTCTTCTGGTGACAGCGATATGACTGATCAGCGCAAAGGCAGCGATGCCGAACCCACCACTCACTTCGGCTTCAAAAACGTTCCGGAAAGCCAAAAAGCGGAAAAAGTCGCTGAGGTTTTCCATTCGGTAGCGGCCAAGTACGACTTGATGAACGACCTCCTGTCGGGCGGCATGCACCGTTTGTGGAAGCGTTTTGCAATCGAACTGTCGGGCGTTCGTACCGGCAACCGCGTGCTGGACATCGCTGGCGGTACCGGCGACCTGACCAGGAAGTTCTCGCACCTCGTCGGCCCGACCGGCCAGGTGGTGTTGGCCGACATCAACGAATCCATGCTCAAGGTCGGTCGTGACCGCTTGCTGGACCTCGGTGTCGCCGGCAACGTCGAATTCGTCCAGGCCGACGCGGAAAAGCTGCCGTTCCCGGACAACCATTTCGATTGCGTGACCATCGCCTTCGGCCTGCGTAACGTCACTCATAAAGAAGACGCGCTGCGCTCGATGCTGCGCGTGCTCAAGCCAGGCGGGCGTTTGCTGGTGCTGGAATTCTCCAAGCCGACCAACGCGCTGATGTCCAAGGCCTACGACGCCTACTCGTTCGCCTTCATGCCACTGATGGGCAAGCTGATCACCAACGATTCGGAAAGCTATCGTTACCTGGCCGAATCGATCCGCATGCACCCGAATCAGGAAACCCTGAAATCGATGATGGTCGAGGCCGGTTTCGACCGCGTCACCTACCACAACATGACGGCAGGCATCGTCGCCCTGCACCGCGGCATCAAACCCTGATGTTGCTGGCCGGCCTGCTCGCCAGCGTTGAACTCGGTCTGAACCGGGTGCTTCGCCTCGACAGCACGGCGCTGCCACGGCTGGCGCATTTGAGCGGCAGGGTCATTGCCGTCGACTGCCGCAGCCCGGCGCTGCAACTGTTCATCCTGCCCAGCGACGAAGGCCTGATGCTCGCCTCCCACTGGGAAACCGGCGCCGACTGCACCTTGCGTGCACCGGCCTCGAGCCTGTTGAAACTGGCGCTGAGCAAGGACAAAACCGCCATCCTGCACGGCCCTGAAGTCGAACTCGACGGCGACAGCGGCGTGCTGCTGGAACTGGCGGCGATCCTCCAGGACCTTGAGCTGGACTGGGAGTACGAACTCTCGCGCTGGCTCGGCCCGGTCGCCACGCAATTGGTCGGCGGTCACCTGCGCAGCCGCGCACGCTGGTATCAGCAAGGGTTCGCCAGCCTCAATCAGAACCTGGGCGAATACCTGGCCGAAGAATCGCGCACCCTCGTCGGTCAGCGCGAAGCCGAAGCCCGCTTCAGTGAACTGGACCAGATCAAACTCGATCTGGAACGTCTCGAGGCGCGTTTCGAGCGCCTTTCCCGATCCCTCGACCCAAGCGATAACGCATGAAGCTGCTTGCCGTCCGCCGTTTGTTGCGCATCCAGCGCGTTGTGATTCGCTACCGCCTCGATGACCTGCTGTTCGCCCTGCCGCTGCCGTGGTTTCTGCTGGCGCTGCGCTACGCCTTGCCGTGGCGCTGGTTCCCGCGCAAGCCGCTGGAACTGAGCCGTGGCGCGCGATTGCGCCTGGCGTTGCAGGACCTGGGGCCGATCTTCATCAAGTTCGGGCAGATTCTGTCCACCCGCCGCGACCTGCTGCCGGAAGACATTGCCGACGAGCTGATGAAACTGCAGGACCGCGTGCCGCCGTTCGACTCGCAACTGTCGGTCAGGCTGATCGAAGAACAGCTCGGCAAAAAGATCAGTGAAGTGTTCAGCCGTTTCGACGTCGAACCGCTGGCCTCGGCGTCGGTGGCCCAGGTGCATGCCGCGCAATTGAAGTCCGGCGAAGAAGTGGTCGTCAAAGTGATACGCCCGGGATTGAAGCCGATCATCAAGCAGGACCTGGCGTGGCTGTTCATCCTCGCCCGCGCCGCCGAAAAACTCTCGGCTGACGCGCGGCTGCTGCACCCGGTGGACGTGGTGCAGGACTACGAAAAAACCATCTACGACGAACTCGACCTGCTGCGCGAGGCGGCCAACGCCAGCCAGTTGAAACGCAACTTCGAAGGTTCGCCGCTGCTGTATGTGCCGCAGGTCTATTGGGACTGGTGCCGGCCGAAAGTGTTGGTGATGGAACGCATCTACGGCATTCAGGTGACGGACCTCGCGACCCTGGCCGATCAGCGTACCGACATGAAAATGCTCGCCGAACGCGGTGTCGAAATCTTCTTCACCCAGGTGTTTCGCGACAGCTTTTTCCACGCCGACATGCACCCGGGCAACATCTTTGTCAGCACCGTGAACCCGTGGAGCCCGCAATACATTGCGATCGACTGCGGCATTGTCGGCAGCCTGACCCCGGAAGATCAGGATTACCTGGCGCGCAACCTGTTCGCCTTCTTCAAACGCGATTACCGTCGCGTCGCGCAGTTGCACATCGATTCGGGCTGGGTGCCGGCGGAAACCAAACTCAACGAATTCGAAGCGGCGATCCGTACGGTTTGCGAACCGATCTTCGAAAAACCGTTAAAAGATATTTCATTCGGTCAGGTGCTGATGCGCCTGTTCCAGACTGCTCGACGCTTCAACATGGAAGTGCAGCCGCAACTGGTGCTGCTGCAAAAAACCTTGCTGAACATCGAAGGCCTGGGCCGTCAGCTGTACCCGGACCTCGATCTGTGGAACACCGCGCAGCCGTTCCTCGAACGCTGGATGCGCGAACGCGTGAGCCCCAAAGCCTTGATCGGCAACGTGCAGAGCCAGTTCGAACAGCTGCCGCATCTGGCCAACATGGCCCGCGACCTGCTCGAACGCATGTCCCAACCCCACGCCTACGACCCGCCGCCACCGTGGCACAAACGCAAGGACGACTGGTTCCTGCGCCTGCTCGGCTGCGCGCATCTGGCCGGTGGCGCGATTTTGCTGGCCGGCGGGCCGCTGGGTGAATTGGGGCATTGGCCAGCCGGGATCATGGTGGCGGTCGGTTTGTATCTGGTCGTTCGCCGATAGCCAGTCACGTCACACGCTGGCACACTGTTTCAACGCTGAATTTCACGTGGGCCTCGATTGATGAAGTGTGAGCCCGCATCGGAGTCGAAGATGAAAAACTGGCTGGACGAGATCAAGTGGGACGCAGACGGCCTGGTGCCCGCGATCGCACAGGATCACAAAACCGGGCGCGTGCTGATGATGGCCTGGATGAACCGTGAAGCGCTGGAACTGACCGCCGCCGAGCACCGCGCCGTTTACTGGTCGCGTTCCCGTGGCAAGCTGTGGCGCAAGGGCGAAGAGTCCGGCCACGTGCAAACCCTGCATGAGATGCGCCTGGACTGCGACGCCGACGTGATCATTCTGCTGGTCGAGCAGATCGGCGACATCGCCTGTCATACCGGCCGCCAGAGCTGCTTCTATCGCGTCTTCGAGAACGGCGACTGGACAACCGTCGACCCGGTGCTCAAAGATCCGCACGCCATCTACAGCGCAGGACATTCCCATGAGTGACACATTGACCCGACTGGCCGAGGTGCTGGAGGCGCGCAAAGGCGCCGCCGCCGACAGCTCGTATGTCGCCAGCCTGTATCACAAGGGTCTGAACAAGATTCTGGAGAAAGTCGGCGAAGAGTCGGTCGAAACCATCATTGCCGCCAAGGACGCCGCCGTCAGCGGTGACTGCAGCGATGTGATCTACGAGACCGCCGACCTGTGGTTCCACAGCATGGTCATGCTCGCCCAACTGGGGCAGCATCCACAGGCTGTGCTCGATGAACTGGACCGTCGTTTCGGTCTGTCCGGACACGCCGAGAAAGCCTCGCGCCCGTCCGCCTGAACAATTATTTGAGAGGAGCAGCAACATGGGCATTTTTGACTGGAAACACTGGATCGTCATCCTGGTTGTCGTCGTGCTGGTGTTTGGTACCAAGAAACTGAAAAACCTTGGCACTGACGTCGGCGAATCGATCAAGGGCTTTCGCAAAGCCATGAACGATGAAGACAAGCCTGTCGATCCGACCGTGACCCCGGCTTCACCGGTTCCACCTGTCCAGCCTCAGGCCGCACCGGTGAACCCGCCGCACACCATCGACGTGCAGGCGCAAAAAGTCGAAGAGCCGATCCGCAAAGACGTGTGAGCACTGACTAATGTTTGGTATCAGCTTCTCTGAACTGCTGCTCGTCGGCCTCGTTGCCCTGCTGGTGCTGGGCCCCGAGCGTCTGCCGGGTGCTGCGCGCACCGCCGGCCTGTGGGTCGGGCGTCTGAAGCGCAGCTTCAACGCGATCAAACAGGAAGTTGAACGTGAAATCGGTGCCGACGAGATTCGTCGGCAACTGCACAACGAGCACATTCTGTCGCTGGAGCAGGAGGCGCGAAAGATCTTCACGCCGACTCAACAGGAAGCCACACCGGTTCAGCCCGTTGAACCGGTGGCGCAGCAGACCATTCATGCTCCCGCTGCGGTCGAACCTGCTGCGGCCGCAGCAGAACCGGCCCCGGTTGTTGCAACACCGTCGGTTGAACCTGTTACCCCTGCGGCCACGCCAGTTGCGCCGGCCCCTCATGACCCTACACTGCCGCCGCGAGCCCCATGAGCGATCTCCCTGAAAACGACCAGCACATGCCGCTGGTTTCGCACCTCACCGAGTTGCGTACCCGCCTGCTGCGTTGTGTAGCGGCGATTTTCATCATCTTCGCCGGGTTGTTTGCCTTCACCCAGCAGATCTACACCTTCGTCTCGACGCCGCTGCGCCAGTATTTGCCGGTCGGCGCGACGATGATCGCCACCGACGTGTCGTCGCCGTTCCTGACGCCGCTGAAACTGACGATGATGGTCTCGCTGTTCCTGGCGATCCCGGTGATCCTGCATCAGATCTGGGGCTTCATCGCACCTGGCCTGTACAAGCACGAAAAGCGCATCGCGGTGCCGTTGCTGATGTCCAGCATCTTGCTGTTCTACACCGGCATGGCGTTCGCCTATTACCTGGTGTTCCCGCTGATCTTCAAATTCTTCGCCGCTGCCACCCCGGCCGGCGTGGAGATGATGACCGACATCACCAGCTACCTCGATTTCGTCATGACGCTGTTCTTCGCCTTCGGCGTGGCGTTCGAAATCCCGGTGGCCGTGGTGCTGCTGGTGTGGATCGGCGTAGTCGACGTCAAATACCTGAAGAAAATCCGCCCGTACGTAATCATCGGCTGCTTCGTGGTCGGCATGATCCTGACCCCGCCGGACATCTTCTCGCAGACCTTGCTCGCGGTGCCGATGTGGCTGCTGTTCGAGATCGGCATCCTGTTTGGCAGCCTGATCAGCAAGCGCGGCGAGCACCCCGACGACCAACCGGTTGACGATCACAACGACCAACCGCCAGCGACCCAGCCGTGAACCTGCTGCTGCTCGAAGAAGCCGACTTCATTGCGGCCGACCGGGTGATCCTGCGTGATCGTCGGCTGACGCACATGCAGGACGTCCACCGTTCAGTGGTGGGCGACAGCCTGCGCGTCGGGCGTATTGGCGGTTTGATGGGCTCGGCGCAAGTGCTGCGCCTGGACGCCGACGAAGCCGAGCTGCGCGTTACCCTCGATCAACCGCCGCCGACCAAGCTGCCGCTGACGCTGGTGTTGGCCCTGCCGCGTCCGAAAATGCTGCGCAGGGTGTTTCAGACCGTGGCCGCAATGGGTGTGCCGCGAATCGTCTTGGTCAACAGCTACCGCGTCGAGAAGAGCTTCTGGCAAACGCCGTTTCTGGAGCCAGAGGCGATTCGCGAGCAACTGATCCTCGGCCTTGAGCAGGCACGCGACACGGTGCTGCCGGACATCGTCATCGAGAAACGCTTCAAGCCGTTCGTTGAAGACCGCCTGCCGGCCATGACCCACGGCACACTTGGCCTCGTCGGCCACCCCGGCCCCTACCCGCCCTGCCCCCGTGGCCTGGACGAGCCGGTGACGCTGGCGATCGGCCCCGAAGGCGGCTGGATCCCTTACGAAATCGAGCTGCTGGGCAAATCCGGCCTGCAACCGGTGCAACTCGGCGAGCGCATCCTGCGCGTCGAAACCGCCGTCACCGCGCTGCTCGCCCGGCTCTTCTAATAAATCCAGCAAGCCACATAACCTACAGATTCCGGCCAGGCCGCCGATATAACTCCCATAAAACCAATTTGTGGTCCGAGGGAGTAGCAGCATGTACCGTTGGCTGGCCGAGAATCTGGGAAACGTAAGCGTCAATCGCAAGCTGGGAATCGGCTTCGGTCTGGTGCTGCTGCTGACGTTGCTGATCACTTTTACCGGCTGGACCGGCATGACCGGGATCATGAGCCGGGGCGACAAACTCGGGTTTATCTCCAGCCTCAATGAGCAGACCAAAGACCTGCGCCTGGCACGTCTGGACTACGAAATGCGTCGGGGCGAACAAGGCCCGACCGCCGTCAACGACCTGCTGAACCAGCTCGATGCCAGCCTGCAAACCGCGCGCAAACTGATCGAGCAACCGGCTGACGTGGCGATGATCGACCAGCAATTGGCCGCCGTCAGCCAGTACAGACAAGCATTCACCGCCATGACTCAGGCCGGCGCCAACCGCGAAGATGCCCGCAGCAAACTCGGCGCCACTGCCGACAACGCCGTGGCGCGGATCGCCGAAGTTGAAAAATCCATGCTGCAAGGCGAGAGCGTCGCCGCCTTCAACAGCGTGGTCGACCTGAGCAAACTGATTCAGCAAGCGCGCTTCCAGGTGCGCGGCTACACCTACAGCGGCAAGACCGAGGCCGAACAGCCGGCGCTGGATGCCATCGACAACGCGCTGAAAAATCTCGACAGCCTGCCGGCCAAACTGCCGGAACAGCACCTCGCCAACCTGCAACAAGCCACCGAATCGCTCAAGGCGTATCGGGCCGCCGTCAGCCAGTTCCGCGACTCTCAGGTCGCCAGCGCCGCAGCCGCCAAGCGCATGGGCGAGCAAGGCGAGATCCTGCTCGACGCCAGCAAAAAACTGACCGTGTCGCAAACCGCGGTCCGCGACACCGACGCGGCCAGCGCCCAAAACAAGCTGCTGCTTACGACGGCCCTGGCGTTGGCCTTCGGCATGCTGGCGGCGTGGGCGATCACGCGTCAGATCGTGATCCCGCTGAACCAGACCCTCAAAGTCGCCGAGCGCGTCGCCGGCGGTGACCTGACGCAAAACCTGATCTCCGAGCGTCGCGACGAACTCGGTCAATTGCAGCGCGCCATGCAGAGCATGACCCTGGGCTTGCGCGAGCTGATCGGCGGCATCAGCGAGGGCGTCACGCAAATCGCCAGCGCCGCTGAAGAGTTGTCGGCCGTCACCGAACAGACCAGCGCCGGGGTCAACAGCCAGAAGGTCGAGACCGACCAGGTGGCGACCGCAATGAACGAAATGACCGCCACGGTGCAGGAAGTCGCGCGCAACGCCGAGGAAGCCTCAGAAGCCGCTGTCGCCGCCGATCAGCAAGCCCGCGAGGGTGACCGGGTGGTGGGCGAAGCCATCGCCCAGATCGAACGTCTGGCCCTTGAAGTGGGCAATTCCACTGCCGCCATGGGCGACCTGAAGCGCGAGAGCGACAAGATCGGCAGCGTGCTCGATGTGATCAAGTCGGTCGCACAACAAACCAACCTGCTGGCGCTCAACGCCGCCATTGAAGCCGCCCGTGCCGGTGAGGCCGGTCGTGGTTTTGCGGTGGTTGCCGACGAAGTCCGCAGCCTCGCCCAGCGTACGCAGAAGTCCACCGAAGAGATTGAGGAGCTGATCGTCGGCCTGCAAAACGGCACCCAGCAAGTCGCGACCATCATGGACAACAGCCGCGCGCTGACCGACAGCAGCGTCGAATTGACCCGACGCGCCGGCGGCTCGCTGGAAAGCATCACCCGCACCGTGTCGGCGATTCAGTCGATGAACCAGCAGATCGCGGCGGCGGCCGAGCAGCAGACCGCGGTCGCGGAAGAGATCAACCGCAGCGTGCTGAACGTACGCGATGTGTCCGAGCAGACCTCGGCGGCGAGTGAAGAGACAGCGGCGTCCAGCATAGAACTGGCGCGGCTGGGCACGCATTTGCAGATGCTGGTGGGCAAGTTCAAGGTTTGAGCTGATCCGGATTGCTCGGTTCACTCGGGACCGAGGGGATGCTTTCGCGAGCAAGCCCGCTCCCACAGGGATGTGTGTTGATCACCAAACTATTGTGGGAGCGGGCTTGCTCGCGAAGGCGATCTGACGGACGACGCGATTAAAGGACCTGGCGCAAGAAGGCCTGGGCTCGCGGGTCCTTCGGTGCATCGAAGAACTCGGCCGGCGAGGCATCTTCCAGCAGCTTGCCGTGATCGAAGAACAACACCCGGTCCGCCACTTCCCGGGCGAAGCCCATCTCGTGGGTCACGCAGACCATGGTCATGCCTTCCACAGCCAGGGTTTTCATCACGTCCAGCACTTCGCCGACCATCTCCGGGTCGAGCGCCGAGGTCGGCTCGTCGAACAGCATGACCTTGGGCTCCATGGCCAACGCCCGGGCAATCGCCACGCGCTGTTGCTGACCACCGGACAGGCGCGATGGAAACTCGTTGGCCTTCTGCGCAATGCCGACCTTTTCCAGTAACGCCAACGCCTTGGCTTCGCGCTCTTTCTTGCCGCGCTTGCGCACGACTTTCTGCGCCAGGCACAGGTTTTCCAGCACGGTCATGTGCGGGAACAGGTTGAAATGCTGGAACACCATGCCGACTTCGCGGCGGTAAGCATTGACGTCGGTTTTCGGGTCGGCCAGTTGCAGACCGTCGATGCTCACCGAGCCTGAATCAAACGCTTCAAGGCCATTGAGGCAGCGCAGGAAGGTCGATTTGCCGGAACCGGACGGACCGATCACCACCAGCACTTCGCCCTTGGCCACCTGGGTCGACACGTTATCCACCGCGCGCACCACCTGACCACGGGTGTCGAAGACTTTTACCAGATCGCGGACTTCAATCACTTTGCGCGAGCCTCCGCTCAAGCCGGCTGGCGATTTTCGACAGCGGCAGGTTGATCAACAGGTACAGCCCGGCCACGCAGAACAGGATTTCGAACGGCGAGAACGAGGTGGTGATGACTTCGCGACCGCTTTTCAGCAGCTCGGTAATCGCAATCACCGACACCAGCGAGGTGTCTTTCACCAGGCTGATGAACTGGCCGGCCAGGGGTGGCAGCACGCGTTTCAACGCTTGCGGCAGCACCACGTGGCGCATCGACTGGCCGGCGCTCAGGCCCAGCGAGCGAGCGGCCTCGTTCTGGCCTCGGGCGATGGATTGCACGCCGGAACGGATGATCTCGGCCACGTAGGCGCCCGTGAACAGCGACAGCGCGGCGATCCCGGCGAACTCGCGGGACAGGTTCATCACCGTGCCGATGAAGAAATAGAAAATGAAAATCTGCACCAGCAACGGCGTGCCGCGCACCAGTTCGACGTAAATGGTCGAGAGATCGCGCAAGGTCGGGTTGCTCGACAAACGGCAGAGGCCGGTGGCGAGACCGATCAGCAGGCCGAGCACGCCGGAGACAACCGACAACCACAACGTCGTCCAAAGCCCCCATAACAGCGGACCTGCCGCCCAATGCCGGGTCACGCCGATCACGTCGCCTTCCGCCACGTCATCGCCTTGGGCGACTTGCAGGCTGTTGTCGTCGACGGTCAGGTGTTGTTCGTCGCCTGCGTCGTTGCGCAGGGTGACTTCGGCTTTATCCCCCTTGCGCACCACCTCGCTGACAGTGGAGATGTCGGCGGCGCGCAGGGATTCTTCGGCGTGGTAGACGAAGTATTGCGGCACCCGGTTCCAGCGCCATTCGTAGGACATCAGCGAGGTGGCGTAGTACAGCGCGCCAGCCAGGCCGATGAGCAATAGCACCGTTAAAACGTGCCACGGCCATTGGGATTTTCTCTGTTTCATTTGCTATGACGATTCCGAATTTTGTGTCGCCAGGGAGGCCGTCTTCGCGAGCAAGCCCGCTCCCACAGTTAGCCAGTAAGCGATCCAATGTGGGAGCGGGCTTGCTCGCAAATGGGCCGACGCGGTCTGACTGACCGAGCCCTATTCCATATCCTTGAGCCAAGCGGTGTCTTTGAACCACTTGTCATGAATGCGATCGTAGGTGCCGTCTTCGCGGATCTGGTGCAGGAAGTTGTTGATGAAGTTGAGGCTGTCGTAGTCGCCCTTCTTCAGGCCGAAGGCCAGTGGCTCGTAGGTGAACGGCTTGTCGAGGAACACCAGTTTGCCGGCGCCGACCTTGTTCACGGCCACCACGTTGTACGGCGCGTCGTAGATGAAGGCGTCGGCCTTGCCGTTCACCACGTCGAGCACGGCTTCCTGCTCGTTGTCGTAGCCGTGGTACTTGGCTTTGGAGATCAGCTTCTTGGCAACCATTTCACCGGTGGTGCCGAGCTTGGAGGTGATGCGGTAGTCGGCGCTGTTCAGGTCTTTGTAGGACTTGATGGTGCCTTCCAGGTCCTTGCGGATCAGCAGGGTCTGGCCGACCACGATGAACGGTTCGCTGAAGTTCAGGCGCAGGTTGCGTTCCTGGGTCAGGGTCATGCCGCTGCCGATCATGTCGAACTTGTCGGTCATCAGCGCCGGGATGATGCCGTCGTAGCCGGTCGATACCAGCTCCAGTTTGACGCCCATGGCTTTGGCCATGGCTTTGAGGAGGTCGACTTCGAAGCCGATGATCTCGCCGCGCTTGTTGGTCATCTCGAACGGCATGTAGGTCGGGTCCATCCCGACCTTGAGCGTGCCGCGCTTGACCGCGTCATCGATGGCCCCGGCTTGCGCCGTGCTGACCGCAACCAATGCCGTGACGCCGACCAGCAGCATCGAGAGATACTTCTTCATCTTCATGTCCCCAAAACCATTGCGTGGTGTGGCGCGCAAACGGTGGTTTTCCATAGAAAACCAACAGATACGAACAAAAAGCTGTCCGGGCGCACCAATTCGGGGACGGATGCTAACGCACTCGCCGGTCAGCACAAGTGTTTGCAAACGATCAGGCAAAAAAAACCCCGCTTTCGCGGGGTTTCTTTGTTACGCCAACTGAGGCTGTGCGCTCAGCGGCTTGAGCGGCAGCAGCGGCGCGTGGGGATCGGCTTTCACCGATTTGCGCCAGGCTTCCAGCCACTCGGGATGGCCTTCGTTCCAGACCTGCTCATGCAAGCGCGCCAATGCCACCGGGTCGCTCAGCAGTTGCACACGTTCATTGTTGGTCAGCCCGTGAGGTCCGACTTTCAAGGCGTGACGAACACGCTCGACCCGCAGCCACTCGATCGGCTCGGCCTGCCCGTGACGGGATGTCGCCAGCGAACATGCCAAGGCGTTCTGCTGGGGATCGACCACCGAACGGATGAAACCGTCTTTCAACGCGTGATAGCGGTTTTCGTGGGTGTACTGGTCAGTGGCCAGCAGCGCCTGCGGCGGATTGTATTCCTCAGGAATCAGGAACAGGCTCTCGTCACGGGACTTCAGGCCCAGGCCAACACGGCTGGAGATCACCGACACCGGGATCGACAGCATCAACGAACCGACAATCGGCACCAGCCACCACAGGAAGCTCGGGTTCAGCCAGATCACCAGCAGGGCCCAGAAGAAGCCCAGCAAGGTTTGCGGCCCGTGGCGCTTGACCGCTTCGCTCCATGGCGTGGAGTCGTCGTCACGCTGCGGCGAGTTCCAGGTTGCAGCCCAGCCGAGGAACGCAGCGAGCACGAAACGGGTGTGGAAAATCATCCGCACTGGCGCCAGCAGCATGGAGAACAGCATCTCCAGCAGCATCGACAGCGTCACCTTGAACTTGCCACCGAACTCTTTCGCGCCCTTGGCCCAGATCAGGATGATGCTCAGCAGTTTCGGCAGGAACAGCAGCACGATGGTCGTCGAGAACAGTGCAACGGCTTTGTCCGGATGCCATTGCGGCCACAGCGGATACAGCTGTCGCGGCTCCATGAAGTACTGCGGCTCCATCAGCGTGTTGACCGCCAGCAGCGCCGTCGACAACACGAGGAAGAAGAACCACAGCGGCGCCGACAAGTACGACATCACGCCGGTCAGGAACACCGCGCGGTGCACCGGGTGCATGCCCTTGACCAGGAACAGGCGGAAGTTCATCAGGTTGCCGTGGCACCAGCGACGGTCACGCTTGAGTTCGTCCAGCAGGTTCGGTGGCAATTCTTCGTAGCTGCCCGGCAAATCGTAGGCAATCCACACGCCCCAGCCGGCACGGCGCATCAGCGCGGCTTCAACGAAGTCGTGGGACAGGATCGCACCGGCAAACGCGCCTTTACCGGGCAACGGCGCCAGGGCGCAGTGCTCGATGAACGGCTTCATGCGGATGATCGCGTTGTGGCCCCAGTAGTGGGATTCGCCCAACTGCCAGAAGTGCAGGCCGGCGGTGAACAGCGGCCCGTATACGCGGGTCGCAAATTGCTGCATGCGCGCATATAACGTGTCCATGCCCGAGGCACGCGGCGCGGTCTGGATGATCCCGGCGTCCGGCGTGGCCTCCATCAGGCGTACCAGACTGGTCAGGCATTCGCCGCTCATCACGGAGTCCGCGTCGAGCACGACCATGTACTTGTAGTCACCGCCCCAGCGACGGCAGAAGTCGTCGAGGTTGCCGCTTTTGCGTTTTACACGACGGCGACGACGGCGATAGAAGATCTTGCCGAAGCCTTTGGCTTCGCGACAGACGTCCAGCCAGGCTTGCTGCTCGGCTACACAGATGTCGGCTTCGTTACTGTCGCTGAGGACGAAGAAGTCGAAGCGATCCAGGTCACCCGTGGCCGCGACCGACTCGAAGGTCGCCCGCAGACCGGCAAATACACGTGGCACGTCTTCGTTGCAGATCGGCATCACCAATGCGGTGCGTGCCTCCTTGGCAATCGGCTCGTTGCCCGCGCTTTTACCGGAAATGCGGTATTTATCGTGACCGGTGAGCAATTCGAGGAAGCCCATCAGCGCGGTCCAGAAACCAGCCGAGACCCAGCAAAACAGAATCCCGAACAGAATCAGGATGCTGGTTTGCAGCGCATACGGCAGCACTTGCGTGGCGGTTTGCAGCAACGGTTGATGCAGCACTTCGTTGAGGTCGACGAACGACCAGCCCTGGTACGGCATGATGCCTTTCATGTACCAGCCGGCAACGATGGTCTGGCCGAGCATCAGCACCAGCAGGATGTAGCGACGGATCGAACCCACGGTGCGCCAGCGGGCCGCCGGCAACACGCGTTCATCCTTCGGCGGGGCCGGCGGATTGGTGCGACCGGTGAGACGACGCCAGCCACGCACCAGAATGTTGGTGCGCCACGGCTCCGGCACGACTTTGGTCCGACGGATCGGCGGCGTCGCCTTGAGGACGACCCGGCCACTGGCGTCGACCCCCAGCATTTCCGCGTCTGCCAGCTCTTCAGCCGAGTTCAGGATCAGGCGCTTGCCCACCGAGGCTTGTGCAGCCTCGGCCGGCGCGTCAAACGTCGAGGACGACAGACGCTGGTGCAGTTCGCTGAAGGACTGGCAGCCCGCGAGTTCCGCGCGCTGCTCGTCGGTCATCGGTAAATGCGCCAGATACTCGGAAAGCGTTTCTGGCTGTACTTGAGAATTACTCATCGGCAGGCAACTGGTAGCTCCAGGTCTCGGTCAGGACTTCTTCAGTCGGTGCCGATTCCGGTGTGGCTGGGGCCGCGTCCGCAGCGGCTGGCTGCTTGGCGTCTTTGTTGTCCTTGGCTTTGGTGTCGGCTGCCGGCTTCGCATCGGCCTGGTTGGCTTCGGCTTGCTTGGCGTCCTTGGCTTCCTTGTCAGCCTTCTCTTGTTGCTTGGCGGCAACCTTGTCGGCTTTGGCCACGGAAGAATTGGACGCCGGGATCGACGTCTTGGCGAGGTCGGCCGGCACGATGTTCTGCACCAGGGCCGCGCGCATCTCGGTAGCCTTGCCCGGATCCTTGATCTTCATGCGCAGCGTCAGGCGCCAGCCCTTGGTCTCAGGGTTGTAACGCACGCTGTTCTCGACCAGTTCGGCGTTGTCGCCGACGCTGACCTGGCTGCGAACGTCGGTGTCCGGCGCCAAGGCCGCCAGGGACGGGCCTTCGAAGTCGACCAGATAAGCAACGCTGCCGTCCGGCTGACGGATCAGGTTGGACTGTTTCACGTCACCGGTGGAGCGCAGGGTCTGGCTGACCCAGGCACTGTCCGGCGCATGCAGCGCGGCTTCGTCGATGGTCCAGTGCATGCGGTATGCAACGTCCAGCGGCTGGCCAGGCTCAGGCAGTTTTTCCGGGCTCCAGAACGCAACGATGTTGTCGTTGGTTTCGTCGGCGGTCGGAATTTCCACCAGGTCTACAGAACCCTTGCCCCAATCGCCTTTTGGCTCGATCCAGGCACTTGGGCGCTTGTCGTAGCGGTCGTCGAGGTCTTCGTAGTGGCTGAAGTCACGACCCCGTTGCAGCAAACCGAAACCGCGCGGGTTGTCGATCGAGAAGTTGCTCACCGACAGGTGTTTCGGGTTGTTCAACGGACGCCAGATCCACTCGCCGTTGCCGGCATGGATCGACAGACCGCTGGAGTCGTGCAGTTCGCGACGGTAGTTCAGCACTTTCGACGGCTGGTTGGCGCCGAACAGGTACATGCTGGTCAGCGGCGCAATGCCAAGCTTGGCGACTTTGTCACGCAGGTACATCTGGGCCTTGACGTCGACAACCGTGTCGCTGCCCGGACGCAGGATAAAACGGTACGCGCCGGTCGCCCGTGGCGAGTCCAGCAGCGCGAAGATCACCAGGTGCTTGTCGCCCGGTTTCGGCTGTTGAATCCAGAACTCGGTGAAACGCGGGAATTCTTCGCCGGATGGCAATGCGGTATCGATGGCCATGCCGCGAGCGGACAAGCCATAGGTGTGACCCTTGCCGACAACGCGGAAATAGCTCGCGCCCAGCATGGTCATGATTTCGTCTTGCTTGTCGGCCTTGTTGATCGGGTACAGCACACGGAAACCGGCATAACCCAGTTGTTCGGTGGCTTTGGGATCGAACTGCACATCGCCGAAATCGAAACGACTTGGGTCGTATTTGATCTCTTCGACGGTGTTAGCCGTGATTTCGTTGATTTTCACCGGCGTATCGAAGTGCATGCCCTGGTGATAGAACGAGAGTTTGAACGGGGTTTTCTGATCGGCCCATTCGGCTTTTTCGGTGCGGAAACGAATCTTCTGATAGTCCGCGAATTTCATTTCGCGGAATTCGTTCGGCAGGTTACTGCGCGGGGCTTGGTATTTTTGCCCGGCCAGCTCTTTTGCCTTGGCCGATACGTCATCCAGATTGAATGCCCAAAGCTGGCCGGCGCCGAGCAGGCAAAGCAGTGCAGAGCCCGCTACCAGTGCGCTTCGTAACCGTTTGGCAGACAATTTTGGTGCATTACAGGGACTAACAATCACGAGCAACCCTCGCCGAAAACAGATCAATAAACCAACGGCCAGCTATCTATATGCCAGGTTGGCGAGCATTGTTCCGACTCCCATGGGGCAAAATGATTCCCCAACAGGCCTCGGACAAATCTCTACATAAGTCAAAACGGACCAACGAACGCTGATCCCCGTAGCGCGCGATTATCTAGCAGGCCGCGTTACAACGCATCATGCGCAACAAAGTATTTATCGCGTAAAGCCCCTGTTTTCCGTCGAAAAGCCCTTGAAAAGATGTTTCAAGCGCTTTCAGGCCTGTAACAGGAAGGTGACCGGGCCGTCGTTGACCAGATACACCTGCATATCCGCGCCGAATCTACCTGATGCCACAGTGCCATGCACTTGTTTCGCCTTGCCTAATAGATAGTCGAAAAGTTCCTCGCCCAGGGCCGGAGGGGCCGCGGTCGAAAAACTCGGGCGCAACCCGCTTTTAGTGTCAGCGGCGAGGGTGAACTGCGAGACCAGCAGCAACCCACCGCCTACGTCCGCCAGGGACAGGTTCATCTTGCCCTCAGCGTCGCTGAATACCCGATAGTTAAGCAGCTTATGGAGAAGTTTGTCGGCGCTTGCACGCGTGTCTTGCGGCTCGACCGCCACCAGCACCAGCAAACCCTGATCGACGGCACCGACCACCTCCCCCGCCACCTCCACTCGCGCGCCACGCACGCGTTGCAGCAAACCCTTCATGCTTCTTCAGGCGGCAGGTCGAGCAGACGGCGCGCCATCTGGCCGGCGGCTCGCACCAGCGCATCGGTGATGCCCGGTTCAGACGCCGCGTGACCCGCGTCACGGATGACCTGCAGTTCGCTGTTCGGCCAGTTCTGGTGCAATTCCCAGGCGTTGTCCAACGGGCAGATCACGTCGTAGCGACCGTGCACGATCACGCCGGGCAGATGGGCGATCTTGCCCATGTCGCGAATCAACTGGTTGGGCTCAAGGAACGCGTTGTTGGTGAAGTAGTGGCATTCGATGCGGGCAATCGACAAAGCGCGCTGCGGCTCGGAGAAACGATCGACCACCAGCGGGTTCGGACGCAGGGTCGCGGTCCGGCCTTCCCAGGTCGACCAGGCCTTGGCCGCGTGCATCTGGGCGATCTGATCGCTGCCGATCAGGCGTTTGTGGAAGGCGTTGAGCAAGTCGTGGCGTTCGTCGAGCGGGATCGGCGCGAGGTAATCCTGCCAGTAATCGGGGAACAGACGGCTGGCGCCAGCCTGGTAGAACCATTCGATTTCCTGCGGACGGCACAGAAATATCCCGCGCAGGATCAGACCGTGCACCCGCTCCGGATGGGTTTGCGCGTAGGCCAGCGCCAGGGTCGAACCCCAGGAACCGCCGAACAGCACCCATTTTTCGATGTTCAGGTGTTTGCGGATTCGCTCCAGGTCGGCGACCAGATCCCAGGTGGTGTTGTTTTCAAGGCTGGCGTGGGGGGTGGAGCGACCGCAACCGCGCTGGTCGAAGGTGACGATGCGGTACAGGTTCGGATCAAAAAACCGCCGACTCTGTGCATCGCACCCGGCGCCGGGGCCGCCGTGGATGAACACCACCGGCAAACCTTCTGGCGAACCGCTTTCGTCGACGTACAGGGTATGGGTTTCATCGACGGCCAGATCGTGCCGGGCGTAGGGTTTGATCTGCGGGTACAAAGTCTGCATTGCGCGCTCCGTAAGGGGTCGAGGTCATCCCTGGGGGGACTTCTGTTATTCAGCCGTCCGGCATCATAAACCCGATTTACGTCAATGAGCATGTCCCGTGCAGCGTCATGATTTTTCCGTCAAATAACCGACCGGCATTTCACGCAAACCTGTGGGAGCGGGCTTGCTCCCACAGGGTTATGGGTCGGGGGTTAGCGTTTGTAGTGGTTTTCGCCCCAGGCCAGCAGGCCTTGCAGCAGTTCCTTGAGCACCACTTGCGTCGGCCCGGCCAGGTCCGGGCGATAGCGGAACGGCTCGAACTCTTCCATGTACGTGCCTTGGCCCAATTCCAGTTGCACGGCGTGGATGTCTTGCGCCGGGTTGCCGTAATGGCGAGTGATGTGGCCGCCCTTGAAACGGCCGTTCAGCACATGGCTGTAATCGGTGTGTTTCGCGCAGATCGCTTCCAGTTGAGTGGCCAACTGCGGGTCGCAACTGGCGCCGTTGAAAGTGCCAAGGTTGAAGTCCGGGAGTTTGCCGTCGAACAGGTGCGGGATGATCGAGCGGATCGAGTGCGCATCGAACAGCAACGCGTAGCCAAACTCGGCTTTGAGGCGCGCCAATTCGTTTTGCAGCGTGCTGTGATACGGCGTCCAGACCTGCTCCAGGTAAGTTGCGCGCTCAGCCGCCGACGGTTCCATGCCTTCGCGGAACAAGGGAATGCCGTCGAACAGCGTCGCCGGGTACAGGCCGGTGGTGGCGCCGACATACAACGGTTTGTCGTCGGACGGTCGATTCAGGTCGATGACGAATCGCGAATACTCGGCGGCCAACGTGCTGGCGCCGAGTTCGGCGGCGAATTCGTAAAGCTGCGGGATGTGCCAGTCGGTGTCCGGCAGGCTGCGCGCATCAGGGATCAACCCGGCTTCAACGGCCGTGGTCAGGCGCAGGCCGGCGTGCGGCATGCTGATCAGCAGCGGCACGCGACCTTGTTTGAAGTTCAGAACCTTATCCACAACTGCTCTCCTGCAGGCTTGTCTCGACGCCGTGACGCACGACGCGTTTTTCCAGATCACCGCCCAGCCAGTACGACAGGTCGGCGGGACGATCAATTTGCCAGGCGACGAAATCCGCAACCTTGCCGGCTTCCAGCGAGCCATGGGTGTCGGCCATGCCCAGTGCGGTGGCGGCATGAATCGTCGCACCGGCCAGCGCTTCTTCCGGGGTCATGCGGAAACAGGTGCACGCCATGTTCAACATCAGGCGCAGCGACAGCGCCGGCGAGGTGCCGGGGTTGAGGTCGCTGGCGATGGCGATTTTCACCCCGTGTTTGCGCAGGGCGTCCATCGGCGGCAGCTGGGTTTCGCGCAGGAAGTAGAACGCGCCCGGCAGCAATACCGCGACGGTGCCGGACTTGGCCATGGCGATGGCGTCGTCTTCGGTCATGAACTCCAGATGATCGGCCGACAGTGCGTGATAACGCGCGGCCAGGCTCGAACCGTGGAGGGACGACAATTGTTCGGCGTGCAGCTTCACCGGCAGGCCAAGTGCCTGTGCGGTGATGAACACGCGCTCGACCTGCGCCGGCGAGAACGCCAGGTATTCGCAGAACGCATCGACCGCATCGACCAAGCCCTCGGCGGCCAGCGCCGGCAGCATCTCGGCGCAAATGTGCTCGATATAGTCATCGGCGCGATCCGCGTATTCCGGCGGCAACGCATGCGCGGCCAGGCAGGTGCTGCGCACGCTGACCGGCAGTTCGGCGCCGAGACGCCGGATCACCCGCAGGATCTTGCGTTCGCTGGCGAGGTCGAGGCCGTAACCGGACTTCATTTCGACCGTGGTCACGCCGTCGCGCATCAGGCTTTTCAGGCGTTTGGCGGCGCTGGCGAACAGCTCGTCTTCGGTCGCTGCGCGGGTGGCGCGCACCGTGCTGGCGATGCCGCCACCGGCCGCGGCGATTTCCGCATAGCTGACGCCTTGCAGGCGCTGTTCGAATTCACCGCTGCGGTTACCGCCGAACACCGTGTGGGTGTGGCAGTCGATCAGGCCCGGGGTCACCCAGGCTCCTTGCAAATCGTTGACGGCCGGGTATTCACCCGCCGGCAGTTGATGGCGCGGGCCCACCCACTCAATGAGCGCACCGGACGTCACGATGGCCGCATCCTCGATGATCGAGTAGACGCCTTGCGCCATGGTTGCGACGTGGCAGTGTTGCCAGAGAGTTTTCATCCCGAGTTCCTCGTCTTGTTCAAAATCGATTCGCGAGCAAGCCCGCTCCCACAGGGGTAACGCCTTCAACTGTGGGAGCGAGCTGCTCGCGAA
Organism: Pseudomonas sp. NPDC086278; assembly: GCF_050280905.1. NCBI lineage: Bacteria > Pseudomonadati > Pseudomonadota > Gammaproteobacteria > Pseudomonadales > Pseudomonadaceae > Pseudomonas > Pseudomonas sp. NPDC086278. Next base: position 28,401 of record NZ_JBNNWE010000013.1, on the reverse strand, counting down.
GGGGTCATCACAGGCTCGGCAGCAACTTCGCCGACACCAGTTCATTCAGGCAACGCGTCGCCAACAACTCGGTCGCCGCATTGATGTCCGGTGCAAAGAAGCGGTCTTTCTCATAAAACGGCACTTCCTTACGCAGAATCGCCCGCGCCTTCTCCAGTTTTGCCGAGGTCTTCAGGCCTTCGCGCAAATCCAGGCCCTGGCATGCCGCCAGCCACTCAACCGCCAATACACCGCGGGTGTTTTCGGCCATTTCCCACAGGCGTTTGCCCGCCGCCGGTGCCATCGAAACGTGGTCTTCCTGGTTCGCCGAAGTCGGCAGGCTGTCCACCGAATGCGGATGGGACAGCGCCTTGTTTTCGCTGGCCAGTGCCGCCGCAGTGACCTGGGCGATCATGAAACCGGAGTTCACGCCGCCATTTGCTACCAGGAACGGCGGCAGTTGCGACATGTGCTTGTCCATCATCAGCGAGATGCGGCGCTCGCTCAGCGAACCGATTTCGGCGATGGCCAGCGCCATGTTGTCGGCGGCCATCGCGACAGGTTCGGCGTGGAAGTTACCGCCGGAAATAACGTCGCCTTCAGCCGCGAACACCAGCGGGTTATCGGAAACGGCGTTGGCTTCGACCGCCAGCACTTCGGCCGCCTGGCGGAATTGCGTCAGGCACGCGCCCATGACTTGCGGCTGGCAGCGCAGCGAGTACGGGTCCTGGACCTTTTCGCAGTTCTGGTGCGAATCGGACACTTCACTGCGCTCGCCCAGCAAATCCCGGTAAGCGGCGGCAGCGTCGATCTGGCCTTTCTGACCGCGAGCGGCGTGGATGCGAGCGTCGAACGGCGAGCGCGAGCCCAGTACCGCTTCGACGGTCAGGGCGCCCAGCGCCACTGCGCCGGCGAACAGGTCTTCGCCTTCGAACAGACCACGCAGCGCATACGCGGTAGACACTTGCGTGCCGTTAAGCAGCGCCAGGCCTTCTTTCGCAGCCAGGGTCAGCGGGGTCAGGCCGGCGACTTTCAGCGCTTCGGTCGCTTCCAGCCATTCGCCTTTGTAGCGCGCCTTGCCCTCGCCCAGCAGCACCAGCGACATGTGCGCCAACGGCGCCAGGTCACCGGACGCACCGACCGAACCTTTCAACGGAATATGCGGATAAACCTCGGCGTTGATCAGCGCGATCAGCGCGTCGATGACCACGCGGCGAATGCCGGAGAAACCACGGCTCAGGCTGTTGACCTTGAGCACCATGACCAAACGGACCAACGCGTCGCTGATCGGCTCGCCGACACCGGCGGCGTGGGACAACACCAGCGAACGCTGGAGATTTTCCAGGTCTTCGCTGGCGATGCGGGTCGAGGCCAGCAGGCCGAAACCGGTGTTGATGCCATACGCGGTGCGGTTCTCGGCGAGGATCTGTTCCACGCAGGCGACGCTGGCTTCGATCTGGGCCGAGGCACTGTTGTCGAGCGTGAGCTTGACCGGTTGCTGATAGATATCACGCAGTTGGGCAAGGCTCAGTTGGCCGGGAATAAGGTTAAGCGCAGTCACATTCATTCTCCTTTTGAGAGTTTTGTATTAACTACCAGACGCTCCGGAGATGTCCGTTGTCCGTCGCGTCTCGCCTTTTGGGAGAGCCGCGCCTTGGCACGCTGGCGGTATGGAAAATCAGTTCAGGTTCGGTAAAGCGTTTTGCAGCACATTCGGGTCTTTCAACACGCCGGCAACGGCGGCGATGTCCGGCGCCAGCCAGCGGTCCTGATCGTACGGCGGAACGCGCCGGCGCAGCAGACGCCAGGCGACATCGGTGCCCGCGCCGAAGCGCTGTTCTGACAGGAATTCAAATGCCTGGGCCGCCAGCAGGTACTCGATCGCAAGGATCTGTGTGCAGTTTTCCAGGGCGCGGTGCAGCTTCAGCGCGGCGTTGGTGCCCAGGCTCAAATGGTCCTCCTGCAAGCCCGAGGTGACGTAATTGTCGAGCACGGCCGGTTGCGCCAACTGGCGGTTTTCGGCACACAGGGATGCGGCGACATATTGCACGATCATCATCCCGGAGTTCACCCCCGGATTGGCCACCAGAAACGCCGGCAGACCGCTGACGTGCGGGTTGATCAAACGGTCCAGACGACGCTCGGCAATCGAGCCGATTTCGGCCATGGCGATGGCTAGCAAATCCGCAGCCAACGCGACCGACTGACCATGGGGATTGGCTTGAGACATGACGCGGAAGTTGTCCGGCGTGCCCAGCAGCAACGGGTTATCGGTGCAGCCGTTGAGTTCGGTTTCGATCTGTCGGGTGGCGTGCTCAAGCTGATCGCGAGCGGCGCCGTGGACTTGCGGGATCGACCGGATGCTCAGCGCATCCTGGGTGCGCAGGCCTTTGCTCGAAGCGATCACTTCACTGCCATCGAGCAACGCCCGCAAGTTGCCGCCGACCTGCTGCATGCCGGGGTGGGGTTTGAGCGCGATGATCTCGGCATCGAACGCGGCGATCTGGCCGCGCTGCGCTTCGAAGCTCATGGCGCCGATCACATCGGCCCATTGCAGCAGGCGCGTGGCGTCGGCGAGCGCCAGGCAACCGAGGCCAGTCATGCACGGCGTGCCGTTGACCAGGCACAAACCGTCCTTGGCGCCGAGTTGCACCGGTTGCAAGCGCTCTTCAGCCAGCGCTTGCTGCGCCGAGACAACTCGCCCGCGATAACTGACCAGGCCAACACCCAACAGCGCGATGCCGATGTGGGCCATGTGCGTCAGGTAACCGACCGAGCCCTGAGACGGCACTTGCGGGGTAATCCCGCGATTGAGCAGCGCCAGCAGTGCTTGCACAACCTGGCGGTGAATGCCGGATTTGCCCTGGCTGTAATTGAGGATCGCCGCGCACATGATCGCGCGCGTTTGTTCGTCGGCCAGTGGTGCGCCGACGCCACAGGCGTGGCTGAGCACGGTGTTGCGCGACAGTTGGCTGAGTTGTTGGTCTTTGAGCGAGACGTTGCACAAGGCGCCGAGGCCAGTGTTGACGCCATAGGCGCGTTCGCCGCTGGCGACGATGCGCTGGACGATGGCCTGGGCATTGTCGATACGTGCCCAGGCCTCGGGCGACAGTTCAAGCTGTGCACCGTGACGGGCAACCGCGACCACATCCTGCCAACGCAGCAGGGTGTTGGCGATAACGATTTTTTCAGCCTGGGACATCGTTGACCTCGTGCGTACAACTTGAATATTGATGCAGCTTTACTGGCCCCTTCGCGGGCAAGCCCGCTCCCACAGTGGATCTCCGGTGCTCACAACATCCTTGTGGGAGCGGGCTTGCTCGCGAAGGCGTTCCGACGAAGGGGCCGGCCCAGCCGCCACATATTTCTCAGACCACCGCCGCCCGCCGCTGTACGAACCGGTCGACATACTCATCCGCCGGCGAATGCAAAATCTCTCGCGGCGTGCCGACCTGAATCAGTCGCCCGTCCTTGAGGATCGCAATCCGGTTACCAATGCGCACCGCCTCGTCGAGGTCGTGGGTGATGAAGACGATGGTCTTGCGCAGGGCCTTTTGCAGCTCCAGCAACTGGTCCTGCATCTCGGCGCGGATCAGCGGGTCGAGCGCACTGAACGCTTCGTCCATCAGGATGACATCGGTGTCCGCCGCCAAGGCGCGGGCCAGCCCTACACGCTGGCGCATGCCGCCCGAAAGTTGATGCGGGTATTTGTTTTCGTAGCCTTTGAGGCCCACGGCGTTGATCCAGTGCAGCGCGCGTTCGGAACACAGTTGCTTGCTCTCGCCGCGCACTTTCAAGCCATAGGCAACGTTGTCGATCACGCTCTTGTGCGGCAGCAGGCCGAAGCTCTGGAACACCATGCTGATCTTGTGCCGACGGAATTGGCGCAGGGCTTCCATGTCGTATTGCAGGATGTCCACGCCGTCCACCAGGATCGCGCCGCTGGTGGGGTCGATCAGGCGATTGAAGTGACGCACCAGCGTTGATTTGCCGGAGCCCGACAGGCCCATGATCACGAAGATTTCGCCAGTGGCGATGCTCAGCGACAAGTCGTTCACACCGACCACGCAGCCGGTTTCGGCCAGCACCTGATCCTTGGTTTTGCCCTGGCCGATCATCGCCAGCGCCTCCTTGGAACGATTGCCGAAAATCTTGAAGACGTTTTTCACTTCGATCTTGCTGACGGCTGCGTTGCTCATTTGCTCACCTCGTGGCGCGGACGACCGTACGCCTGAGTAATGCGGTCAATGACCACGGCCAGAATCACAATCGCCAGGCCGGCTTCGAGCCCACGGCCGACGTTGAGGGTCTGAATCCCCACCAACACGTCTTCGCCCAGGCCACGGGCACCGATCATCGAGGCAATAACCACCATCGACAGCGCCATCATCGTGGTCTGGTTGATCCCGGCCATGATGCTTGGCAATGCCAGCGGCAGTTGCACGCCAAACAGTTGCTGCCAGCGGTTGGCCCCGAAGGCGTTGATCGCTTCCATCACTTCGCCGTCGACCTGGCGAATGCCCAGGTCGGTCAGCCGAATAAGCGGTGGCACGGCGTAGATCACGGTGGCGAAAATCGCCGGGACCTTGCCCAGGCCGAACAGCATCAACACCGGGATCAGGTACACGAAACTCGGCATGGTTTGCATGATGTCGAGCAACGGCATCAGCACTGAACGCAAGCGATTGCTGCGCGCCGAAAGAATGCCCAGCGGGATGCCAATCATCACCGAAATGACCGTCGCCACCATCATCAGCGCGAGCGTCTGCATCAGCTTGTCCCAGAGGCCGACCGCCCCCACCAGGAACAGCAGACCGACAATCACGACGGTGGTCACGATTTTGCGGGTGGCGTGCCAGGCAACGCCGGCGACAATGGCCAGCATCAGCCACCACGGCGCCGCCCGCAGCAGCCCCTCAAGATTGACGATGGCCCACAACAGGGTGTCGGAGATGTGCCGGAACACGTCGCCGTAGTTGGTGACCAGCGAATCAACCCAACCGTTGACCCAGTCGGCGATGGAAAAGGTGAAGCTTTCGGGGAACATAAAAGGCTCTCAATCAAGGGGTTGAGATCAAGCGTGCGACTGCCATCGCCGGCAGTCGCAGAGGCTCGACCTACAAGGCCGCGTCGATTTTCCTGGCTGCGTCTTCGCTCACCCACGCGTGCCAGACTTCAGGATGTTCCTTCAAGAAGATCTTCGCCAGTTTTGGCGACTCGATACGCTCTTTGGTCATGCGCCCCAGGTTCTGGTTGAGAATGTCGATCGGCAGGTTGACCTTTTCCAGCACGGCCACCAGTTCCGGAGCTTCGTCGTAGAAGGGCCTGGACAGGCCGACCTTGATGGTCACGCTTCTGTCGACACCGGGCTTCTCTTCAAGTTTGACCAGGTCCACCTGGCCCAGCAGCGGGGTTGGCGACCAGTAGTAGAACAGGATCGGCTCGCCACGCTTGTAGCTCGACAGCACCGCCGCATCCAGCGCCGGGCCGGTGCCCGGACGGAAGTTGGTGTAGGTGCTTTCCAGGCCATAGCTCTTCAGCATTTCGCTGTTTTCCAGTTCACAGGTCCAGCCGGCCGGGCAGTTATAGAAACGACCCTTGGACGGCTCTTCCTGATCCTTGAACACCGCAGAGTAGTTGGCCAGGTCGGCAATGCTCTTCAGGTCCGGCGCTTTCGGTTCCAGCTTGCGCTTGGCGTCGCCTTCGATGACGTAGCGCGGCACGTACCAGCCTTCGACCGCGCCCACCACCGGAGAACCGACGCCAACGACCTTGCCGGCCTTCTCGGCCTTGTTCCAGACTTCGCTGCGGCCGACCCACTCTTCGGCAAACACTTGAATGTCGTTACTGCTCAGGGCGTTTTCCATGGTGATCGAGTTACCCGGCAGGCTGTCGGTCTTGCAGTCGTAGCCCTTCTCCAACACCACTTGCAGCACGTCGGTCAGCAACATGCCGCTTTCCCAGTTGAGACCGGCGAATTTCACCGGCTTGCCCGACTCGCACCAGCCGGCTGCCTGAGCGGCACCGGCACTGGCCAGCAGGCCCACGCAAAGCAATGCGGTCAGCAGGGTCTTGTTGGACTTCATTGGAGTGACGCTCCTAATCAAGAATTGGCTTACGGCAGTCTAGAAGCATCCAGCCCGGTCGAGATCCAGTCAGACCTGCGCCGCAGAGCGACTGGCCCCGCTTTTTTCAGGCTGTGCAGCGCTGTTTTGTTCGACCGGCAGAATCAGGTGATCGGGCACCGTACCGTGCCATTTTTTTGCGCACACGTAATACAGCGCTGCGGGAAGCACCAGACCGATGATCCAGGAAATATCCACATCGCCCAGCGCTGCCACCATCGGACCGGTATAGAACTTGGAGGAGATGAACGGCAACTGCACCAGCACACCGAACACATAGACACTGATACCCAGCAGGTTCCAACGGCCGTAGCGCCCGTTCGGATCGGCCAGCGCCGGCACGTCGTAACGCTCGCGGGTGATGCAGTAGTAGTCCACCAGGTTGATCGCGCTCCAAGGCGTAAAGAACGCCAGCAAGAACAGGATGAACGACTTGAACGCACCGAGGAACGAGTGCTGACCGAGTAAAGCCATCAGGGTCGCAGCACCGACGATGACCAGCACGAAGACCAGACGCTGCAAGCGCGTGACCTTCAGCTCACCACGGAAACCGCTGATGATGGTCGCGATGCACATGAAGCTGCCATAGGAGTTCAGCGTGGAGATGGTGACCTTGCCGAACGCAATGCTGAAGTACAGCAGCGCAGCGGTGGCACCGGTGCCGCCCAGCCCGACGATGTAGGCGACTTCGTGGCCAGCGAACTGACCATTGGCCGAGGCGGCGGCAAACACACCGAGGATCATCGCCACTTGTGCGCCAATCACCGAACCGGCGCCAGCGGCGAGAAAGGTTTTCACCGAAGAAGTCTTGCTCGGCAGGTAACGCGAATAGTCAGCCACGTAAGGGCCGAAGGCGATCTGCCAGGACGCCGCGAGCGACACCGCAAGCAGGAAGCTGCTCCAGCTGAAGTGGCGGATGTCCAGCAGCGCGCCAACGTCGGTCTGGCTCATCAAACGGCTGAACAGGTAAACGAAGGCGATCACACCAATGACACTGGCAACACGGCCGATCCAATGGATCACCCGATAGCCAAGCACCGTGACCAACACGATGACGCTGGCAAAAATGAGAATACCGACACTGTCGCTGACACCAAACAACTGGCCCAGCGCCTGGCCGGAAAGCACGGTGCCCGTGGCGGTGAAACCGAGGTACATCAAACACACCAGCACGATCGGGATGGCCGCGCCATACACGCCGAACTGGACCCGGCTGGAGATCATCTGCGGCAGGCCAAGCTTGGGCCCTTGCGCCGCATGCAACGCCATCACACCGCCGCCGAGCAGTTGCCCGATCAACAGACCGATCAACGACCAGAACTCATCGCCGCCCAGCACCACGGCCAGGGCCCCGGTGACAATCGCGGTGATTTGCAGGTTGGCACCCATCCACAGGGTGAACTGGCTCAACAGACGACCGTGTCTTTCCGCTTCCGGGATGTAGTCGATCGAACGCCTTTCGATCAACGGTTTATTGCTTGCACGATCATTGTTAACAGCCATGATTCAACCTCTGTGGATTGTTTTAATTGTTCACTGAGTTTCTGTAGAGCTGCTTTTCTGTGGGAGCGAGTTTGCTCGCGAAAGCGCTGGATCAGCCAACACAGGTGTGCTGAGTGTGCCGGCCGCTTCGCGAGCAAGCTCGCTTCCCCATCAAGCAATCGGGTTTTTACTTACCGGTAATCATCGGCAGGTTCAAACCCTGCTCCTTGGCACAGTCGATGGCGATCTGGTAACCGGCATCGGCGTGACGCATGACACCGGTCGCCGGGTCGTTGTGCAGCACGCGAGCGATACGCTCGGCCGCTTCGTCAGTACCGTCGCAGACAATTACCATGCCCGAGTGCTGGGAGAAGCCCATGCCTACGCCGCCGCCGTGGTGCAGCGAAACCCAGGTCGCGCCGCTCGCGGTGTTCAACAGCGCGTTGAGCAGTGGCCAGTCGGAGACAGCATCGGAACCGTCCTGCATCGATTCGGTTTCGCGGTTCGGGCTCGATACGGAACCGGAGTCCAGGTGGTCGCGACCGATCACGATCGGCGCAGACAGCTCACCGCTACGGACCATTTCGTTGAACGCCAGGCCCAGCTTGGCGCGCAGGCCCAGGCCAACCCAGCAGATACGCGCCGGCAGACCCTGGAAGCTGATGCGCTCGCGCGCCATGTCCAGCCAGTTGTGCAGGTGGGCGTCGTCCGGGATCAGTTCTTTGACCTTGGCGTCGGTTTTGTAGATGTCTTCAGCGTTGCCCGACAGCGCAGCCCAACGGAATGGACCGATGCCACGGCAGAACAGCGGACGGATGTAAGCCGGTACGAAACCCGGGAAGTCGAAGGCATTTTCCACGCCTTCTTCTTGCGCCATCTGACGGATGTTGTTGCCGTAGTCGAAAGTCGGGATGCCCATTTTCTGGAAATCCAGCATCGCCTTGACGTGCACGGCCATCGATTGCTTGGCGGCCTTGACCACGACAGCAGGCTCGGTCTTGGCGCGAGCGCGGTATTCGTCCCAGGTCCAGCCGGCCGGCAGGTAACCGTTGAGCGGGTCGTGGGCGCTGGTCTGGTCGGTGACCATGTCCGGGCGCACGCCGCGCTTGACCAGTTCCGGCAGGATTTCCGCCGCGTTGCCCAGCAGCGCGATAGAGATCGCCTTGCCTTCCTTGGTGTACTTGGCGATGCGGGCGAGTGCGTCGTCGAGGTCTTTGGCTTGCTCGTCGACATAACGGCTGTTCAGGCGGAAATCGATGCTGACCTGCTGGCATTCGATGTTCAGCGAGCACGCGCCGGCCAACGTTGCGGCCAGAGGCTGGGCGCCGCCCATGCCGCCCAGACCGGCGGTCAGGACCCAACGACCTTTCAGGTCATCGTTGTAGTGTTGGCGACCGGCTTCGACGAAGGTTTCGTAGGTGCCTTGAACGATGCCCTGGCTGCCGATGTAGATCCAGCTGCCGGCGGTCATCTGGCCGTACATGGCCAGGCCTTTGGCGTCGAGTTCGTTGAAGTGTTCCCAGCTCGCCCAGTGCGGGACGAGGTTGGAGTTGGCGATCAGCACGCGCGGTGCATTGGTGTGGGTCTTGAACACGCCGACCGGCTTGCCGGATTGCACCAGCAGGGTCTCGTCGTCGTTCAGGTTGGTCAGGCTTTCGACGATCTTGTCGTAGCATTCCCAGTTACGCGCCGCACGACCGATACCACCGTAAACCACCAGTTCCTTAGGGTTCTCGGCGACTTCCGGGTCGAGGTTGTTCATCAGCATGCGCAGCGGTGCTTCGGTCAGCCAGCTCTTGGCGGTCAGCGTGTTACCGCGTGCGGCACGGATTTCAACGTCACGGTACTTGGTAGGTTTCTGGGTATTGTCAGTCACGAAAAAGACTCCTCAGCGATCAATTCAAACCAACCCTGGCAGTGGGCAAGCCAGCCTGTGCGCGTCTATGCACTACAAGCGAATCAGTGGACGTTGCGAGGAGTCTCGGTCGACTCATACGCATACGTCTTTACTTGTACATACAAGCATATGCAATCAAGCGGCCAACTTGGGGGATGAGGATTCAAGAAAAGTGTTTGAACGGCTGGAACGCCCGTAGCTCAAGGGTTGCGACAGAGATGAATTTTTCAGGGGGCTTTTGCGGGGAGTGTGCTGGCTGTTACTTAAGTGTGGTTTTGCGCCACGATGGGGCGTTCGGTAACAAAGTGGTGCGCGCTGGGGAACAGGGAGGGGGCTGTTTGTGGCGAGGGGGCTTGCCCCCGATGGGTGGCGTAGCCGCCCTCCCGATGTTGCATTAGATTTGCGGCTGCTGCGCAGCCGAACGGGGGCAAGCCCCCTCGCCACATTAGATCAGGGGAGGTGTTGGGTTAGTGCGCAGTCAGTTCAATCACGCAGCATGGGCCGTTGACGGAGACTTCCAGCAGCCCGGTGTTACCGTCCAGTTGCAGGCAATCATGGCGACCCAGTTGCGAGACGCTGTCACCGGCATTTACTTCCAATGCGTCGGCGATGCTGAACACCAGCACCGTGCCCGCCGAGCTGAAGAACCGCTGCTCACCGTCCAGCCACTGCAACCGCGCGCTGTACTGCTTTGGCGCGTAAATCAGGTTGAAATCGCGAATCGGACCACCGAGCAGGGTGCAGGTCACATGGCTCTCGCCGCTGAATGCAAACGGCTGCAGCGGTAACAGCGGATGCGTGTCCTGGCCGTCCACCTGCAAGGTCATCCCGTCGCCTTGAAGCACGGTGATCACTCGCTCATAGCCAGAGAACGTCGAGAAGCCACCCGACTCGCCAATATCGGCAATCGACAGGCGCCAGCCGAAACCATCGAGACCCGTTCCCGCATCACGGGTGATTTCTTCCGTGCTGCCGCCGCCGTTTTTCCACGGCATGCGTGGGTAATCAACGGCGCGTAAAACCTTCAACTCATTCATTTATGACTCTCTACTTATGAAACCGACCTTCCAGACGATGACGCGAACCGGGGTGGATCAAACGGGCGGCGGTCACTGGCTGACGGCCGGACCAGGTGCGGCGACGAATCAGCAGGCACGGCTCGCCCTTTTCTATCTGCAGCAATTCGCATTCGGTGTCCTCGGCCAGAATCGCCTCGACCACGTGCTCGCCTTCGGTCAGCGGCGCGACCTGGTTCAGGTAGGCGTAGGGCGTTTGCAGGGTGAAGTCCTGCTTGAGGTATTCGGGTGCCACCAGCGCGTTGACGAACCGGTCTTCGATTTGCACCGGGATGTCATTTTCGAAATGCACGATCAGCGAGTGGAAAACCTTCTGGCCTTCGCGCATGTCCAGCGCCACCGCGCGCTCGGAACCGGCAGCCTCTTCTTCAAGGGTGATCACTTTGCAGGTGTGGCGATGACCGCGAGAGGCGATTTCATCGGCGATGTTGTGCACTTCAAATAGCGCGGACTGGCTTTTTGGCTCGGCGACGAACGTGCCGACGCCTTGCATGCGCACCAGCAGACCGTCGGCGGTCATCTCGCGCAGGGCGCGGTTGATGGTCATGCGGCTGAAACCGAGCTGGCTGACCAGCTCGCTTTCCGACGGAACGCGGTAGTGCGGCGGCCAGTTTCCACTGTCGATTTGCTGGGTAATCATTTGTTTGACGCGAGCGTACAAAGGCGCCGGACTGTCGCCCATGTTCGCGGCCAACGGTGACACTGCAGGCGGAGTCGGCACGGTTAATCCTTGTTCGTTTGGAAGAGGTCGCTAGCTTGCCGGAGTTTACCGAGCAGGCAAACGTCTGTATATGTATATACAAATAACACACGATGGGGTGCTGAACCATGTCCGCCTTCTTTGCCGAACGCACGCTGCTGCCTAGTGGATGGGCCAACAATGTACGTCTTGAGGTCAGCGCCGACGGCGTATTGACCCATATCCAGGCCGATTCTCACGCAGAAGGGGCCGAACGGCTAAGCGGTCCGCTGCTGCCTGGCATGCCGAATTTGCACTCCCACGCGTTCCAGCGGGCGATGGCCGGGCTGGCGGAAGTGGCGGGCAATCCGAATGACAGTTTCTGGACCTGGCGCGATTTGATGTATCGCCTCGTCGGAAAAATCAGCCCGGATCAACTCGGCGTAATCGCCCGTCAGCTGTACATCGAAATGCTCAAGGCCGGTTACACCTCGGTCGCGGAATTTCATTACGTGCACCACGACACCACCGGCCAGCCCTACGCAGATCCCGCTGAACTGGCGCTGCGCATCAGCCAGGCGGCGAGTTCCGCCGGTATCGGCCTGACCCTGCTGCCGGTGCTCTACAGCCATTCCGGTTTCGGCGGCCAGACCCCGAACGACGGTCAGCGGCGCTTTATCAACAGCACCGAAAACTACCTCAAACTTCAGTCGCGCTTGCAACCGATCCTGGCGCAGCAGCCGGCGCAATCGCTGGGCTTGTGCTTTCACTCGCTGCGCGCGGTCACCCCGCAGCAGATCAGCGAAGTGCTGGCCGCCAGCGACAAGCAATGCCCGGTGCACATCCACATCGCCGAACAACAGAAAGAAGTCGATGACTGCCTCAGTTGGAGCGGTCGACGTCCGCTGCAATGGCTGTACGAAACCACCGAAGTTGATCAGCGCTGGTGCCTGGTCCACGCGACCCACGCCAATCCGGAAGAAGTCACGCTGATGGCCAAGAGTCGCGCCATCGCCGGTTTGTGCCTGACCACCGAAGCCAACCTCGGCGACGGGATTTTCCCGGCGGTGGATTTCCTCGCCCAGGGCGGGCGCATGGGCATCGGTTCCGACAGCCACGTGTCGCTGAGCGTGGTGGAAGAGTTGCGCTGGCTGGAATACGGCCAGCGGCTGCGCGATCAACGGCGTAATCGTTTGTATGGCGCGGATCAGCCGATGGTCGGCCGCACGCTGTACGACGCCGCGCTGGACGGTGGCGCCGAGGCGTTGGGCCAGCCGATTGGTGCGCTGGAAGTTGGCAAGCGCGCGGATTGGCTGGTGCTCGACGGCAACGATCCGTACCTGGCGACCGCCAGTGGTGACGGGATTTTGAATCGCTGGCTGTTTGCTGGCGGTGATCGCCAGGTGCGCGATGTGCTGGTCAATGGCCAGTGGGTGGTGCGCGATGGGCGGCACGCCGCTGAAGAGGAAAGCAACCGGGCGTTCACCCAAGTCCTGCGCGATCTCCTGGGCTGACAGCAAAATCAAACTGTGGGAGCGGGCTTGCTCGCGAAAGCGCTTGTTCATTCAACATTGATGTTGATTGACACGACGCCTTCGCGAGCAAGCCCGCTCCCACATTGGGTCTTCGGTGACTTTAGTTCGAGGTCTTGGCCATCTGCGTATCCGACGCACGCCAGATCAACCGCGTGGTGTCGTAACCCTGCTGACGCGCCTTGCTCAGCAGTTCTTCACGCACCACACCGTTGACAGTCGGGGTCCGCGACAGCAGCCACAGGTACTTGCGGCTCGGGTCGCCGACGATGGCGGTCTTGTAGTCATCGCTGACGTACAGCACCCAGTATTGCCCCTTCGCCACACCCGGAATCACACGGGAAAACCAGGTATCGAACTCGACCCACAACTTGTCGGTCTTGCCCGGCACCTGCGGATACGCCGTACCTTTTGCCTCCTCCCATTGCCAGTCCGCCGTCAGGCAGCGATTCAGCACGATCACATCACCGTCAGGCTTGAGCGTGTAATGGGCTTCGGATTGCGCACAGTTGCGCTGAAAATACATCGGCAGTCGCGCCAACTCATACCAGGTCCCTTGGTACTTCTTGAGGTTGACGCTGTTGACGGTTTTCGGCGCCAACGGATCTTCGCCAGAAGTGGCGCAGCCAGCCAATACCAGGCCAGCAAAAAGCAGGATCAATAAACGCTTCATTGTTTTTCTCCCGTGGGCGCGTAGCCCCGGTTTACTTCAGGCCTTGGCCGGAAAACATCAGCACTTTGTCACCGGCGTACTGCACGCTGATAAAGCTGTTTTTGTCGCCCCAGGTGCAACTGGACATGCCGAGCGCGCCCGAGCAATCAGCAGGTTTACCGAGCAAGGTCTCAACCTCGGCCTTGGGCATGCCGGTCGACAACTTCGAGTAGTTTTCCTGATTGACCTTGCTGCACGCGACCAGCAGCACGCAGAACGACAACAAGGCGATAGATCGCAGCGACATGGTGTAACTCCTGGAGCGAAGGGGGGTTGGCATGGCTGCCAAGCAGAAGCTTAGAAGAGAAAACCCCCATCTGGTTCCCCGACGCCGCGCCTATTTATCAGGCCGCTCGTCTGCCTTTTCTCAATAAATCAGGCACTTTGTCGCGCCGTTGAGTATTTCGTCGGTTTTTGCAAAAGGCGCCTAATCTTTGGCGCTGGCCAGTCGACATAAATGCAGCGCAAAGCCCTTCACTGTGGCAGATTGACGCCCCCATGCTGACCAGACCCTCCGCGGTAGTGCACTTAATGACCAGAAACATGAAATTCAGCCACAAGATTCTGCTGGCCGCGGCCCTCGTGGTCGTCGTTGCATTCGCCTGCTTTATCGTGTTCAACGACTACCGCCAGCGCCAGACCCTGCGCAGCAGTACCGAGTCCTCGATGCAGGAACTCGGCAGCCTGACCACCAGCAACATCCAGACCTGGCTGGAAAGCCGCATGCAATTGCTGCAATCGCTGTCCCAGCAGATTGCCGTGGACGGCAGCGCTCAGGCCAGCCTCAAACGCGCCATCGACTTGCCGGCCTACACCAGTAATTTCCAGTTGAGCTACTTCGGCGGCACCGACGGCGTGATGTTCTCGGTCCCGGCCGGCAACCGCGCCGCCGATTACGACCCGCGCGCCCGTGGCTGGTACAAGGCGGCCAACAGCGCGCAGCAGACCATCGTCACCGAACCGTACATCGCCGCCTCGTCCGGCAAATTGGTGATCACCGTTGCCACCCCGGTGAAATACCAGAACCAGATGATCGGCGTCGCCGGCGCCGACATTGATCTATCGAGCGTCAGCGCGATCATCAACTCGCTGAACTTCGGTGGCCACGGCCATGCGTTCATCGTCAGCGCCGACGGCAAGATCCTGATCCACCCAGACAGCAAACTCGTGCTCAAAAGCCTCGCCGACGCCTACCCGAACGGCGCGCCGAACATCAGCCCGGGCATGAAAGAGGTCGAGCTCGACGGCAAGAAGCAATTCATCTCCTTCACCCACGTCAACGGCGTGCCGTCGGCGGACTGGTACGTCGCGCTGGTGCTGGACCAGGACACCGCGTTCTCGATGCTCAGCGAATTCCGCACCTCGGCGATCATTGCCATGGTCATCGCCGTGGTGATCATCATCGCCTTGCTCGGCATGCTGATCAGCTTCCTGATGCAGCCTCTGCTGACCATGGGCCGCGCCATGCATGATATCGCCGAAGGCGAAGGTGACCTGACCAAACGCCTGACCATTCACGGTCAGGACGAATTCGGCGCACTGGGCACCTCGTTCAACCGTTTCGTGGAACGTATTCACACCTCGATCCGCGAAGTGGCCTCGGCAACCGGCCAGGTCAACGAAGTCGCGTTGCGCGTGGTCGCGGCGTCGAACTCGTCGATGTTCAACTCCGACCAGCAAGCGTCGCGCACCAGCAGCGTCGCCGCAGCGATCAACGAACTGGGGGCCGCCGCCCAGGAAATCGCCCAGAACGCCGCGCTCGCCTCGCAGCATTCGAGCGACGCTCGTGCCCTTGCCGAAGACGGTCAGCAAGTGGTGGATAAAACCATCGCGGCAATGCAGCAGCTGTCGGCGAAGATCAGCGATTCGTGCGGCAACATCGAAACGCTCAACAGCAACACGGTGAACATCGGGCAGATTCTGGAAGTGATCACCAGCATCTCGCAGCAGACCAATTTGCTGGCGCTCAACGCCGCCATCGAAGCAGCGCGTGCCGGTGAAGCCGGACGCGGTTTTGCCGTGGTGGCGGACGAGGTGCGCAACCTCGCCCATCGCACTCAGGATTCGGCGCAGCAAGTGCAGAAGATGATCGAAGAACTGCAAGTCGGCGCCCGCGAAGCCGTGAGCACCATGACCGACAGTCAGCGCCAGAGCGAAAGCAGCGTCGGCATCGCCAACCAGGCCGGTGAACGCCTGGGCAGCGTGACGCAGCGCATTGGCGAGATCGACGGGATGAACCAATCCGTGGCCACCGCGACCGAAGAGCAGACCGCCGTGGTGGAGTCGATCAACGTCGACATCACCGAGATCAACACGCTGAACCAGGAAGGTGTGGAGAACTTGCAGGCGACGTTGCGTGCTTGCTCGGACCTTGAGCAGCAGGCTGCGCGGCTTAAACAGCTGGTGGGCAGCTTCCGCATCTAGTGCCTGACCCGGCCCCTTCGCGAGCAAGCCCGCTCCCACATTGATCTTCATTGCCACGAAGATCCCCTGTGGGAGCGGGCTTGCTCGCGAAAACGGCATCAGCCACAACGAAAATTCAGAACCTTGACCCAGGCCCCGAAAGAAACTCAATCTCCTCAGCCGTAGACGCCCGCCCCAACACCGCATTCCTGTGCGGAAACCGCCCAAACCGCGCAATCACTTCCCGATGCCGCTCGGCATAATCCAGGTTGTCGGCAAACACCGCCCGATCAGCCTCCGGCTGCTGCGCCAGCAATTCGATGAACCGTGAAACGGCTTCGTTCTGCACGGCCAGATGCTCGCAATGCTCCAGCACCAGGTAGATGAACGCCCGCTGAATCGGTCGTAACTGTCGATCAAAGTCCGCGGCAATGCCTTGCGCCACCAGAGCCTGAGCCCGGAGATCGCCCGCAAAGGATTTGGCAGTGTCGCGAAAGATCATTCGCGGGAGTTGGTCGAGCAACAGCACCAGAGCCAGCCAACCTTCGGGGCGTTGCGCCCACTCGGTCAATCCGCCGGCCAGTGCCTGCTCGACCCAGTCCCCGAAACGCGTCTGCGCGTCGAGGTCCTGGCTGTCGCGCTTGCCGAACCATAACTTGCCCTTGTCGGCCGCTACTTCGTCGGGGGATTCGCAAGATCCGAACCACCAGTCGAGCAACGGCTGCCAGGGCGCGGTCATGTTTATTCCTTGTGGTAAGCCGTGGCGCGTTCGACTTCTTCTTTCGAGCCGAGGAACACCGCTACGCGCTGGTGCAGGCCTTCAGGCTGGATGTCGAGGATGCGCTGGTGACCGTCGGTGGACGCACCGCCCGCCTGCTCGACCAGGAACGACATCGGGTTGGCTTCGTACATCAGGCGCAGTTTGCCTGGCTTGGACGGCTCGCGGCTGTCACGCGGGTACATGAACAGACCGCCACGGGTCAGGATGCGGTGCACGTCGGCGACCATCGCGGCGACCCAGCGCATGTTGTAGTTCTTTTTCAGCGGGCCTTCTTCGCCCGCCAGCAATTCGTCCACGTAGCGTTGTACCGGGGCTTCCCAGTGACGCTGGTTGGACATGTTGATCGCGAATTCCTGGGTGGAAGCCGGGATCGTGATGTCTTCGTGGGTCAGCACGAAGCTGCCCATTTCGCGGTCCAGGGTGAAGCCTTTCACGCCGTGACCCAGCGTCAGCACCAACATGGTCTGCGGACCGTAGATGGCATAACCGGCGGCGACTTGTTGAGTGCCCGGCTGCAGAAAGGCCTTTTCATTCAAAGGTTCGTTCTGGGTCAGGTATTCGTTCGGGCAACGCAGTACCGAGAAGATCGTGCCGACCGGGGCGTTGATGTCGATGTTCGACGAACCGTCCAGCGGGTCGAACACCAGCAGGTACGCGCCTTTCGGGTATTTGCCCGGGATCTGGTAGGCATTGTCCATTTCTTCGGACGCCATGCCGGCCAGGTGACCGCCCCATTCGTTGGCTTCGAGCAGGATCTCGTTGGAGATCACGTCGAGTTTCTTCTGCACTTCGCCTTGGACGTTTTCAGTGCCCATGCTGCCCAGAACACCACCCAGGGCGCCTTTGGAGACGGCGTGGCTGATTTCTTTACAGGCGCGCGCCACCACTTCGATCAGGAAACGCAGATCGGCAGGAGTGTTGTTGCTACGGGTCTGCTCAATCAAATAGCGACTCAGGGTAACGCGGGACATGGAAGGCTCCGGTGGAATGGGGGGCTAAAAACCCGCGCAGTTTAACGCGAGTCGGGGCGCATTTCCTCCTATCAGACGTGATACGCCGAAGAGAGTTCATGCGCGGGGTTTAGCGTAGTTCGGAATGGATTGGATGTGAGCTGAGAATTGGCCGCTGTTTCAAGATTCTCGTTGCCGGACAGTCAGTCTTCGCGAGCAAGCCCGCTCCCACAGGGGTACGCGCTCAACTGTGGGAGCGGGCTTGCTCGCGAACGGCGCGCAGCGCCGGCCATTCTTAGGGTTTGACGGGAGGCTTGCGCAGCAAACTGAACGCCATCGCCGCCAAAAACAGCACACTCAGCAGCAACACCGCCCACAACCCGAACTTCTTCCAGTTCGTGTCCGTTTTCGCCGCCGCGGTCACGGTAGAGGTGCTGCTCACCACCGCTGCACCTTCCACCGTCGCCTTGCCCAACGCCGCAAACTTCGCCGTGCTGTAATCCGGAATCAGCGTCGACAGCGGCAGGTTCGCCGCCTTCACCGTCGCGCTTCCCAGCGCCAGCGTATAAGGCCCCGCGCCGCGTGCGAGGAACACCAGTTGTGTCGAGCGCACCGCGAACTTCAGGGTCGGCGCGTCGGCACCCAGGCCTCCGCCGCGTTCGTCCACGGTCAGTTTTAACTGCTGCACGGTTTGCCCCGGCAGCTGCAATTCGTTCTGCACCACGTCCTGGCCATTCTGAGTCAGGCGATAGAGCAAACCGCTGCTCAGTGACTGCCACGGCAAGCTGCTTTCTCGACGACCGGCCAACGTCACCGGCGCCAGGCTATTGGGCTGACTCAGCTCAACCTGCACCCGCTCGACATTCAAGCCCATCGGCAATTGCCAGGTGTATTCGCCCGACTTGCTGCTGTTGCCGGCCAACGGCTGCGACCAGACCAACGGCAGCGGCAAGCTGCGGGTGCTGGCACTTTCCAGTTGCACCGAGGTCAGCGTCGGCGCCGATTGCGGCGAACTCCACAACAGGCGCAGGTAACGCGCCGTTTGCCCCGGCAAGCCGACTTCGTGCTGTTCGACCCGCTCGTCGGCGAACGTCAACCGTGCCACCTGCCCTTCGCCCCAGGCTTGCCAATGCTGCAAGTCGTCGCTGGCTTCGATGGTGAAGCGCTGGAAGCCGTCGCGCTCGCTGGTCCAGTCAACAATCAACTGTTGCAGCGGCGCCTTGATCGCGCTGGCGTCGAGCAACCAGCCGCGCAATGTCTCTTCACCTGCTTCCAGCTGACTCGACGGCTGCACCTCGACCAAGGTGCCGTTGGCACTCGATTGCACCCGCACACTGGGCGCACGCTCGGTGGAATCCGCCGAGTTGTACAGCGGGAACCACTTCACATCGGTCAACGTGCGGCTTTCGCGGGTCTGCGCGCTTTGTCGAGCCAAGGCGTAGGCCTGAGGCTCACCGGCGGCGTTAAAGACCCGCAGATCGCTGAGGTCGGTCTGCCGCGCATTCAGTTGCACGCTCAACGGCAATTCGAGGCGATACCACGGGCCTTCGCCACTCACGGCCAACGGCACCTGTGTCGCGAAGTCCGCCGGTTTTTCCTGAGCGCTGGCCGACAGCGTCGCGCTCACTGCAACGGCGGCCAACAACAGCAGATTCAGCTTCTGACTCAAGACGACACTCCTTCGGTTTGCGGCGCCGTTTTTTCAGACTCCGGCGCAGCGTCGGCGCGCTTGGGTGGCAGCGGCGCGAAATACCCCACTACCAGCAACAACACGCCCACGCCGATAAACGACACGATCCGCGCGAGCCCGCCGCGGTTGCTCAATTCAACAAAGAACAGTTTGGCCACGACCACGCCAATCAGTGCCGCGCCAATCAGCCAGACCTCGCGACGATGACGCAAATGGCCGCCGATCATCAGACTCAGCGCCATCAAGGTCCAGACGATGGACAGACCGGCCTGCACCAGCATCGATTCGAGCAACGCATCCAGCTCGAACGGCACGCCGCCCCAATGGTGCGCCGTGCGCATCACCAGCGCGGTGAAGAACAAGAACAGCGAGGCACCCGCGATCAGTTGCGTGGCGTGGGCCACGTAGTCCTTGCGGATCGACAGTTGCGTCGCTGCGTTGCGCGACCAGACGTAAACGCCGAACAGCGCAAACAGCAGGCCCAACTCCAGCGGATTGATCAACGGCACATACGGCAGCGGTTCGGCGCCGCCGTCGCTGACCACGTTGGCCAGCCAGAACCAGCCGAGCATCAGCAACGCCAGCGGTGCCGCCGCATAGAGCCGGTATTCGCGGGGATACGCCGACACCGGCCACGGCCAGTTGCGCGGCGCGGACGCCAGCACCAGATACAGGCTCGGCAGAATCGCCCAACCCAACCAGCGCCAGGCGTTGTATTGCTCGGACAACAGCAGCAAGCCGTAACGCAACTCCAGCGCCAGCACGCCGAGCAACAGCCAGCAACCGAGCACATGCGCGGCGCTCAACGCACGCGCCGGCAACCTCGGCGCCAAGCGCTTCAGCGAGATGAAATGCACGACGAACACCGCCGCCCAGGCCAGCCAACCGCCATCGGCTGCCGGGTGATAGCGCGACTGCCACGCCGCGAGCAACACCAGCCCTGCCGCCGGGATCAGCAACGTACAAAGCAAACCGAGCGCGGACCATTTCAAGCGCAGCGCCAACCCGGTCCACAGCGCGACGCTGATCGCCGCGACCGCCAGCAACAATGTCGCGTGCAGATGCGCCGGCGCAAAGCGCAGCACTTCACTGACCCACGCCAGCGCCCACCAACCCGCGCCCCACACCAGCAATACTTCAGACAACCGCTGCAAGCTCAGCACATCGAACGCCGAAGAATGATTGCCAAGCTGCAAACGCCAGGCCCCGACCATCGCCGCCAGACCCAACACCAACGGCGTCCAGAAACCACTGTGCGCCAGCGGCTTCAGGCCTTCGCTGGCCAATGTTCCGAGCAAGTCCGGCCCGGCCAGCAGGAACGCCGCGCCGCCGATCACCTGCAACAGCAGGCCGAAGACAAAACTCACGCGCTGCTTCAGGTACAGGCTCAGCCAGATGATGAACAAACCACTGGCCGCCCACACCGCACTCGCGGTTTGCCACGGCAGCACAAACAGCACCGCCAGATTCATCAGCGCCAGGCCCGCCAGCAACACCACCGACAAACCGCGCAGCAGCCGCACGTCGCTGCGCACCATGTCGTCGCGTGCCGCCAGCAGCATGCCGGCGATCAACGCCAAACCAATCAGCGACGCGCTGAGCAAGCCGCTCCAGCCGGCACTGAACACCGCCGACGCCTCACCGCCCGCCCCTTGCAGGCGTAGCAGGAATAACGCGCCGCCCAGCAACTGCACGGCAAACGCGGTGAACAGGAACGTGCGCGATTGCCAACGCAGGCCGACAAACAAAGTCGCCAGCCCCGCCAGCGCCCAACTGATCGCCGTGCCCTGGGTGAAGAAGAACAGCGGCGCCAGCAGGTACAGGAAGGTCAGGCCGAGGCACGCCAGAACCGGCAACCCTTTGCGCTCCCACTCCGAGGTCTGCTCGGGCGAGGCTTTGCGTAATTGATAGAAGCTGAACAACAGCGCCACGCCGAGCATCAACGCGCCCAACGGCGCGCCGTCGAGCAGGCTGCTTGCACCGATCCGCAATTCGCTGAGGAACGCCAGTGCCGAGCCCAATTGCAGCAGCAAGGCAAACGCACGGGCCAGCGGTCGTTGCTGACGCAGGCCAAGCCAGAAAATACCGGCCCCTTCGACCGCCCACGCCGCAGACGTCCAGCGCGCATCGAGGCCCAATGGAATCGCCAGACTGGCGAAGATCACGCCGAGCGCCAGGCAGGTTTCCGCCAGCAGCAACGCCCGACCGCCCATCAGCAGCCGCGCCAGGCCCATGTAGAGCATGCCCAGCGCCAAGGCGCTGAACGCGGCGGCAAATTCCAGGTGCTGCACCAGCGCCAACTGCAAGCCGAAACCCACCAGCGGCGGCCCGAACAGCAGCGTACCGTCGACGTAATCGCCCTTGCGCGCCGACCAGCGCAACAGCGCCTCGCGGCTGTCGTCCTCGGGCGCGTCGCTCATTTCCAGCAACTTGCGCCGGGCGAACAGCAGGCCGATGGCCAGGTACATCAGGAAAAACAGGATCAGGAACGGCTCGGTGCTCCAGAGCAAATCCGCAGTATAGGAACGCAGGCCCCAGGCGAAACCGATGCCGAAGGTGCCGACAAACCCGATCAGGTTCAGCAGCCGCCAGGCCTTGAACCAGGCGATGGCGAGGATGCCGGCGTTGAGCAACGCAAAGTAGCTGAACAGCGCGACGTGGTTGCCGGCCCCCGTCGAGGTCAGGATCGGCGCGGCAAAACCGCCCAGTGCTGCAACGCAGGCCAGCGCCAGGGAATCCTGGGTGATCGCCAGAATCGCCGAGAACACCGTCACCGCCACCAGCAGCCCGAGCGCTGCGGTCGGGTCGAGCAGCGGGTGCAAACGCATCGCCGCGAACACCGTCAGGTACAGCACGGCAATCCCGGTGCCTTGCAACATCAGCGCATAACTGTTGTTGCGATGACGCAGCCACCAGCCCAGACCCAGCAGGCCTAACGCCGATGCCGCCACCCCGGCGTAACGCAACTCGATGGGCACGACCATGCCTTCGGTCGCGTAACGCAGCAGAAAGGCCAGGCCAAGGAACAACAACACCACGCCAACGCGCAACACGGTGTTACCGCCGAACAGCCAGGCGCGGGCGCCGCTGATCGCGCGATCAATCATGTTCGGGCCACGCGGTGCTTCAGGTTGTTGAAGTTCGCGAGCGACCGGCTCGGGTTTCCAGACGTCGACGGGCAGTGGCCGACTGGTTTCAGTCGCCGCAGCCGCCGCAATCGGCTCGAGTTCGGAAGGCAGGTCCCAGACCAGTCCCGGGGTCTGCACCGGGATGTCGAGCGGGATGTCGTCGAGGATAAATTCAGGGGGTGCAACGGGCTCGCTGACGGCCGGTTCGCTGGTTTCAGGCGCTTTGACGCCGGACACCTCCAGCAAGGCCAGACGTTGTTGCAACGCCGTCAGCGCCACCTGCGTCTGCTCAAGCTTGAGCTGTTGCGCGGCAGCCTGTGACGCCAAACGAGCGAGGCGAATGGCCTGACCGATACCCAGGCCGAGCAACGCGCCCAACAGCGCATCACTGAACGACTCGTCGAGTATCCAGCCGAGCACCAGCCCTATCAGCATGAAAATCCATTGCATGGTCGATATCCCTAAGCGGCTCATTTGCCTTGTGGCGTCTGCACTGATGCCATCGCGGGCAAGCCACGCTCCCACAGGTTTATATGAGCCGTAAGATCGACATAAAACCTGTGGGAGCGTGGCTTGCCCGCGATTGAGCGCGCAGCGCTCACTGACTGGCGCTGAGTATATCGATCAGACCCGACAACCGTCGGGCCTTGGACGCAATTATTGCTAAAAGTTACTCCAGCGCTTTCCAAATTTCCGTGGCGTACTCGCGAATCGTCCGGTCGGAGGAGAACCAGCCCATCCGCGAGGTGTTCAGCACCGCCGAACGCCACCACTCGTTCGAATCGTGCCAATGGGCTTCCACGCGCATCTGCGCGTCCCAGTAAGAGTCGAAATCGGCGCAGACCAGGAAGCGGTCGTAGTCGATCAGCGAATCGATCAGGCCGGCGTATCGCGACGGATCATCCGGCGAGAACACCCCGCCGCGAATCGCTTGCAGCACGTCGTTGAGACGATGGGACGCGGCAATGTCCGGCGTCGCATTGAACTCGTGGTTCTGTTTGCGCGCTTCAACCTGCTGCGCACTCAGACCGAAGATGAACATGTGCTCGGCGCCAATGCGCTCGCACATTTCCACGTTGGCGCCGTCCAGGGTGCCGATGGTCAGCGCGCCGTTCAGGCCGAACTTCATGTTGCTGGTGCCCGAGGCTTCGAAACCGGCGGTGGAAATCTGCTCCGACAAATCCGCCGCCGGAATGATGCTTTCCGCGAGGCTGACGTTGTAGTTGGGCAGGAACACCACTTTGAGCAAGCCGCGCACGGTCGGGTCGTTGTTGACCACCCGCGCGATGTCGTTGGTCAGTTTGATGATCAGCTTGGCCTGGTGATAACTGGCGGCGGCCTTGCCGGCGAAGATCTTCACGCGCGGCACCCAGTCGACTTCCGGCTCGGCACGAATCGCTTGATACAGCGCCACGGTGTGCAGCAGGTTGAGCAACTGGCGTTTGTATTCGTGGATCCGTTTGACCTGCACGTCGAACATCGCCGCCGGGTTGACCGCCACCCCGAGGCGCTCGTGAATGATGTACGCCAGGGCTTTTTTGCTGTGCAGCCGCTGCTCGGCGAACGCTTTGCGGAACGCCGGTTTCTCGGCGAACGGCTCCAGGTCCAGCAGCCGTTCTTCGGCGTTGTCGAGCAGCTCAGGGCCGAGGGCATCGACCAGCATCGAAGTCAGCTCCGAGTTGGCCTGGTACAGCCAGCGGCGGAAAGTGATGCCGTTGGTTTTGTTGTTGATCCGCTCCGGGTAGAGCTTGTGCAGTTCGGAGAACACGGTTTTGCGCATCAACTGCGTGTGCAACCCGGACACGCCGTTGACGCTGTGCGAGCCGAGAAACGCCAGGTTGCCCAAGCGCACGCGGCGGCCGTTGTCTTCTTCGATCAACGACACCGCGCGCAGCACGTCGAAGTCGTGAATGCCTTTGGCCCGCAGCGAAACGATGTGCTGCGCGTTAATCAGGTAAATGATCTGCATGTGTCGCGGCAACATCCGCTCCATCAAACCGACCGGCCAGGTTTCCAGCGCTTCCGGCAACAGCGTGTGGTTGGTGTACGACAGCGTGTCGACCGTGACTTGCCACGCCGCATCCCACGCCACGTCGTAGACGTCGACCAGTTGCCGCATCAGCTCGGCCACGGCAATCGAGGGGTGCGTGTCGTTGAGCTGGATCGCCGCGTGGTCGCCCAGGGTCAGCACCGAGGTGTGCATGTTGCGATGACGACGCAGCAAATCCTGCAACGAGGCGGCAACGAAGAAATATTCCTGACGCAGGCGCAATTCCTGGCCGGCCTCGGTGCTGTCCGCCGGATACAGGACGCGAGAAATACTTTCGGCCCGCGCCACTTCCGCCACCGCGCCCAAGTGGTCGCCGGCATTGAAGCGTTCCAGGTGCAAATCTTCCATGGCCCGCGCACGCCACAGCCGCAGCGTGTTGACGCTCGCGCCCCGCCAGCCGACCACCGGCGTGTCGTAGGCAATCGCCCGCACGGTTTCCGCCGGGGACCAGACTTGCTTGCTCTTGCCGTTTTCATCGGTGACGGTTTCGACGCTGCCGCCGAAGCCGATCGGGTAAACGACTTCAGGGCGCTCGAATTCCCACGGGTTGCCGAAGTCCAGCCAGTGTTCGGTCTGCTCCTGCTGCCAGCCGTCGACGATGGCCTGGCGGAACAAGCCGTGCTCGTAACGAATGCCGTAGCCGTGGCCGGCGATGCCGAGGGTCGACATGCTTTCCATGAAGCACGCCGCCAGACGACCGAGGCCACCGTTGCCAAGCGCCGCATCGGGCTCCAGCAGGCGAATGCGCTCCAGGTCGACACCGAGTTCGGTGAGGGCTTCGCGGGCGACGTCGAGCAGGCCGAGGTTGCTCAGGCTGTCGTAGAGCAAGCGGCCGATGAGAAATTCGAGGGAGAGGTAGTAAACCCGTTTCTGACCTTTGCGGTAGATCTGGCGGGTGTGATCCATCCAGTGCTCGACCATGTGATCGCGCGCTGCCAGCGCAATCGCTTCGAACCAGTCGTGGTCGAAGGCGTGATCCGGGTCTTTGCCCACCGCGTAGGTGAGTTTGGTCAGGACGGCGTCGCGAAATGCGGCCACCTCTGCTTCGCGAACAAGTGGTTCTTGAGTCATCGATAGGACCTCGAGCGAGCGTGGAGTTGTTGAGCCTAGACGGTCTGACCGACGGTGCGGGCTCTGGTTCGGCAGTTTTTCCTGATAGTGCGAGATCGATCGGCATTCCAGTGTCGTATGCCTGAATGAATGCAGGGGCCGTGCCGGATTAACGGTGTCATTGGGCGGTGCTGAAAAAAATCTGGCGAAAGGTTGTTCAAAAATCCACCAGTCCCGGTATGATCGCGCGCCCTGATGCACACGCTGGTAACAACCGATGATGAAGTCCAACCTGATCGCTGCCGCCGAGATCGATCGCCTCGATACCTGGGCCAAGTACTCTGCGCCGATGTGCGGCTCCTGCATATCCAGCTGCTGCACGTTGCCGGTCGAGGTCAAGATCAAGGATCTGATCCGCATCGGTATCGTCGACGACTTCGAGCGCGGCGAACCGGCGAAGAACATCGCCAAGCGTTTGCAGAAGGAAGGGATCGTCGAGCGTTACAACCAGAAGTCCGAAATCTTCACCCTGCAGCGCATGAGCAACAACGATTGCCTGTACCTGGATCGCAAGAGCCGCTTGTGCACGATTTATGAAAAGCGCCCGGACACTTGCCGCAATCACCCGAAGATCGGCCCGCGACCGGGGTATTGCGCTTACAAGCCCAAAGAAGTGGCGCGTGAGACCAGCAGTAGCCGTCGTACCCTCGAGAAGTTTTAACAATCGCTGGGATCTGCGGCGACTGACAGGCCGCCTTCGCGAGCAAGCCCGCTCCCACATTTGATCTGTGTCGTACACAAATTTTGTGTCCGCCATCAATCCATGTGGGAGCGGGCTTGCTCGCGAAGGCGCCGGCACCAACACCGCCCAAACCCCAGACAAACAAAAACGCCCCCGACCTTGCGGTCGGGGGCGTTTCTTTAAGCCTTAACTAAGTCGAAACTCAGTTGCCGCTTTTCTTCGCAGCGCGGGTACGCTCGCTTTCGCCCAGGATCTTCTTGCGAAGACGGATGGACTTAGGAGTGACTTCGCACAATTCGTCTTCTTGAACGAATTCCAGAGCCTGCTCCAGGGTGAAACGGATAGGCGGAACCAGAGCGATGGTTTCGTCTTTACCCGAGGCACGCATGTTGTCGAGCTTCTTGCCTTTGGTTGGGTTGACGCCCAGGTCGTTGTCGCGGCTGTTGATGCCGACGATTTGACCTTCGTACACGTCTTCGCCGTGACCCAGGAACAGTTTGCCGCGAGCTTGCAGGGTTTCCAGCGAGTAAGTCAGCGCCTTACCAGTGGCAACCGAAACCAGCACGCCGTTCTGACGGCCGGACATGTCGCCCGACTTCATCACGTCGTAACGGTCGAAGATCGAGGTCAGGATGCCAGCGCCCGAAGTCAGGGTCAGGAACTCGTTACGGAAACCGATCAGGCCACGAGCCGGGATGTTGTACTCAAGGCGCACACGGCCCTTGCCATCCGGAACCATGTTGGTCAGGTCGCCTTTACGGATACCGATCTGTTCCATGATCGAACCCTGGGATTCTTCCGGCAGGTCGATGGTCACGTTTTCGTACGGTTCGTGCTTGACGCCGTCAACCATGCGGATGATCACTTCCGGACGACCAACACCCATTTCGAAGCCTTCGCGACGCATGGTTTCGATCAGTACCGAGAGGTGCAGCTCACCACGGCCGGAGACTTTGAACTTGTCGGCGGTGTCGCCTTCTTCAACGCGCAGGGCAACGTTGTAGAGCAGTTCCTTGTCCAGACGTTCCTTGATGTTACGGCTGGTGACGAACTTGCCTTCTTTACCGCAGAAAGGCGAGTCGTTTACCTGGAAGGTCATGGAAACGGTTGGTTCGTCAACGGTCAGCGGCTTCATCGCTTCGACGTTCAGTGGGTCGCACAGAGTGTCGGAGATGAACAGCTGGTCGAAGCCGCTGATGCAGACGATGTCGCCGGCAGCTGCTTCTTCAACGTCGATGCGGTGCAGACCGTGGTGACCCATCAGCTTCAGGATACGGCCGTTGCGCTTCTTGCCGTCGGCGTCGATAGCGACAACCGGAGTGTTCGGCTTGATGCGACCACGAGCGATACGGCCAACGCCGATAACACCCAGGAAGCTGTTGTAGTCCAGTGCGGAGATTTGCATCTGGAACGGACCGTCGCGGTCAACTTGCGGCGCAGGTACGTTGTCGACGATCGACTGGTACAGCGGCGTCATGTCTTCAGCCATGGCGGTGTGTTCCAGACCGGCAATGCCGTTCAGGGCCGAGGCGTAGACGACTTTGAAGTCCAGCTGTTCTTCGGTGGCACCGAGGTTGTCGAACAGGTCGAAGATCTGGTCCAGAACCCAGTCCGGACGCGCGCCTGGACGGTCGACCTTGTTGATGACCACGATTGGACGCAGGCCGGCTTCGAAAGCCTTCTTGGTCACGAAACGGGTTTGCGGCATAGGGCCGTCTTGAGCGTCAACCAGCAGCAGAACGGAGTCGACCATCGACATTACGCGTTCAACTTCGCCGCCGAAGTCGGCGTGGCCCGGGGTGTCCACGATGTTGATGTGGTAGCCGTTCCAGTTGATGGCGGTGTTTTTCGCCAGAATGGTAATACCGCGCTCTTTCTCCTGGTCGTTGGAGTCCATCACGCGCTCGTCGTTGAGCTCGTTGCGCTCCAGAGTGCCGGATTGACGCAAGAGTTTGTCTACCAGGGTGGTTTTACCGTGGTCAACGTGAGCAATGATGGCGATGTTGCGTAGATTTTCGATCACTTGTGTACCCCCCGGTCTTTAGACTTACGCCTCATTTCAACGAGAGCAGGGTCGATGCCAACTGCCTTTCCCGCCGATTCTGTTGGTCTGGTGACGCCGCAA